>MNYW01000115.1 GCA_001873295.1 Nitrospirae bacterium CG2_30_70_394
GTTCGGTTTGGGGCCTCTTCTTCGCCATCACTCAGGCGTACGCCTCTTCCGCCGCGATCTCTCTCTGCGAACGGGCGATGGTCATGAAGATGTTGTAGGCGAAGAGCAACGCTCCAATGAAGAAGAGGAGGCCGCCGCCGGCGCGCATCTTCCAGTACGGGACGATGCGGGTGACCGTCTCCACGAAGGTGTAGGCGAGGGAGCCGTCGGCGCCGATCTCCTTGAGCATCGCCCCCTGTTGGATCCCCGCGATCCACATGGTGATGTTGTAGATGAGCTGCCCGACCAGGGCGAGCCAGAAGTGGAGGTTGGCCAGGGGCTCGCTAAACAGCTCGGTCTTCCACAGGCGCGGCACCGTGTAATACAGCGCCGCGAAGATGATCATCGCGTAGAAGCCCATGGTCCCCATGTGGACGTGGCCGGGGACGTAGTCGGTGTAGTGGATGAGTTGGGAGAAGAGGCGCGGCGCCTGGAGCGGCCCCTGGACCGTCTGCAGGCCGTAGAAGGTGACGCCGACGACGAGGAACTTCACCAGGTAGTGGTCGCGCATCTGCTCCCAGCGGCCGGTCATCGTCATGTAGGTGTTGAAGACGGTCGCCCACGACGGCGCGATGAGGATCATGGAAAAGGCGATCGCCACCGTCTGCAGCCACTCGGGTACCGGGGTGAGGATCAGGTGGTGGGCACCGGTCCACAGGTAGAAGAACATCAGCCCCCAAAAGCCGAACATGGAGAGGCGGTGGGAGTAGATCGGCGCCCGGGTCACCTTCGGCAGGAGGTAGTAGACCATCGCCGTGGGGGTGAAGGTGAAGAAGAAGGCGACCGCGTTGTGGCCCCACCACCACTGGACGTTGGCGTCGTTCACCCCGGCGTAGGCGGAGTACGACTTGAACAGGGTGACCGGAACCGCCGCGCCATTGCCGAGGAAGAGGATCGCCACCCCGACCAGGGCCCCGATCATGTACCAAAGCGAGGCGTACATCTCCCGCTCGCGCCGCCGGTAGATGGTCCCGACCACGTTGATCGTGAAGCAGACCCAGATCACTACGATCAGCAGGTCGATGGGCCACTCCAGCTCGTGGTACTCCTTCGAGGTGTTCATCCCGAGCAACAACGAGAGCGCGGCGAGGACCACCGTGAGGTTCCACAGCCAGAGCTGAAAGCGCGCCAGCCCGGCGGAGAGGAGGTTCACCCGGCACAGGCGGCGCACCATGTAGAACTGCATGCAGAAGAAGGAGCCGGCGCCGAAGCCGTAGATCAGGGCGTTGGTGTGCAGGGGGCGCAGGTGGCCATAGGTGAGGTACGGCCCCAGTGGCGTGTTCGCGAAGTTGAGCGCCGGGTCAAAGAGCTGGCCGGCGATCACCACCCCCACCGCCATCCCAACCACCCCCCAGATCACCGTCCAGATGGCGTAGGCGCGCATTACACGGATGTCGGCTGCTGAGCGTGCGTTCATCTTCTCCTCCCAGAGAGACCTCGCGTCGTGGCGGGGGGTGCATCAAACTTTCGCCGCCACTATAACAACCCGTGGCAGGCGCTATTTGGTCAGGAACGGTGCGGTTTCAGTGCGGGTGGCCGGCCGCCGGGGAGGCGTGATCGGTGGTGGCGCGTTCGGCCTGGCGCCGTTGCTCCTCCCGCTGCTGGCGCCGCACCGACAGGATAATCAGGTCGCCGAACAGGCCGACGACCACCACCACCACGATGTAGATCCAGTCGACGGAGTACATCACTCGGCCGCACTACGGCCGTGCAGGGTGTCTGGGCCGAAGCGACCGGCGGCGCGCTTGGTGAGCTCCGCCTTCGGGATTCGCCCCTGTTCCATGAGGACCGAGCTCGGGGTGAACCCCATGGCCGCCACCTTGGCGTCGTTGTGCTGCTCCATCCACTCGGTGAGGCGCGGTACAGACAGAAAAAAGAGCCCGGCGAGGATGGTGAACGCCCACAGGGCGGTCTTCACAAGGTTGGTCAGTCGCATGGTTCCTCCGATCGGCGCGAATCTACCGCCCTTGGGGTGGCCGGTCGAGGTGGAGGGTGGCGCGCCCTCGGCCGGATCGTCGTCGCGTCCCCCGCCCGGGGCGGGCGATGAGACGGCGGGCGGATCCCCAGGCGGCGGAGGCGATGGCGCGTGGCGGGTGCAGCACGCTGCCAGTCGTGCGCATCGACCAGAGTCCACCGGCGGCGGCGGCGGCGGCGGCGGCGGCGCGTGGCGGGGTCTACCCGCGGTGGCGGTGGCGGTGGTAGACCGCAGCGATGAGCTCGACCCACAGGCTGATCCTCGCCATCGGATGGCTTCTCGCCCTTGCCACGCCGGGCGGCGCGCAACTCCTGGACCGCTCCCTGGCGATCGACAACCAGCTCCTCGGCCTGCACAACTTTCCCGGCCCGGCGGCGGGCGAGGCGGCGCAGGACGGGGTGGTCGACGGCCTCTACCTCAGCGGCGGGCTGGTGTGGGGGCTCGGGGAGTGGAGTGAGCTGCACCTCGGCGGCGACCTTGGCCTGGTCTACGACGACGCCACCGGCGCCACCACCCCCCGCACCCTGGTCCACCGCGCCTACCTGCAGGTGGCGGCCGGCGAAGCGCTCGATTGGCGCCTGCGTGTGGGGATCCTCCCTGAGCGCATCGCCCATGGCCTGCTCTTGGACAGCGACGAGCCCACCATCGATCTGCGCCTGCGGCGGGCGGCCGGGGTGGCGCAAGAGGCGAGCCTCCTTGTCCAGGGAGTCCTGATCGACGGGGAGAGCCCGCTCCTGCGCGCCATGGCGAGCCTCGACACCCCCGGCCGTGGCCACCTCTCCCTGTGGGTCGGTGACTACCACGACCGCGGCGATCGTCTCCTCGGGCAGGCCACCGCGGTGCGCGGTCTCCTGTTGCGCCGCCGCCTCAAACACGACGACCGCCTGCAGCGGCTGCTCGCCTCGCCGCGCGGCCGCGCCCTGCTCGACGAGTCCCTTGCCGAGCCGGTGGCGAGCGACGGGCGACTCCGCCTCGCGGGGCTGGACGGCGCTTGGTCATGGGGGCGGGTCGAGGGGTCGGCGGTGGCCGTCTACGAGTGGGGCGACTACCGGTTTCGCGGCGCGCGCAAGGAGGTTGACCTCGACGTGGAGGTGCGCGGCTGGCTGGCCAGCGGCGAGCTCCGCCTGCCGGTGGGCGAGCGGCTGGTCGTCGCCCCCTTTGTCCTCTACCAGAGTGGCGACGAGCAGGTGGTGGACCGGCGGCTCACCACCTTCGTGGCCCTCGCGCCGTTCAACCCCTACGCCACCCTCTTCTTCAACGGCTCCCTCCAGCGCGACTTCCTCGCCAACACCTTCCAGCCGGTGGAGCTGGAAAACTTTGGGGTGGTAGCGGGTGGCGGCCGCGCGCAGGTGGCGGTGGCCGAGGCCGTGTCGGTCGCGGCGACCGCGACCTACCTGCGCGCCGATCAACCTCCCGCGGCGCTCGCCGCGCAGGCGCTGGGGTGGGAGGTGGACTCCCGCCTCACCTGGCAGGTTGGCGAGCGGTGGGCTCTCGCCTGGGAGTGGGACCTCTTTGTGCCCGGCGAGTTGATCGAGCAGGTGGCGGAGGAGGCGAACACGATGCAAATGGTGGCCGCCACCGTCCGCTACGAGTTTTGACCGCGCCCTCCCCCCGGTGGATCGGCGGGGAGGGCGCGGGGACTGGGTCCGCGATTGTGGCTGGCCTGCTGCTTGGGAGTGGTGCCGGCGAACGGTCCGCGGGCGCGGAGAGGCGATGGAAGTATTTTGGAATGACCTCAAGCACCTGGTCGAACGGTCCGCGGGCGCGGAGAGGCGATTCACCCGCCTCTTTCCATGGCTCGTCATGGAGGCGTGACGCCGCGCGGCGAGGTGGGCCGGCGGCGGGTCGGAGTCCGCGGCCAACCGCTTCACACAGGCCCACGCGCGGAACCGATTGCCGGTGAGCGATGCGGGTTAGTGGTTCTTGCCGTGGTGCGGTTTGAAGGGCAGGTGGTCCACCACCGACGGCCGCGCCACCCGGTAGGGAGCGACCCAGCGGTTGGCGTTGTAGTCGTCGTCGAACTCGTTTTGCAGGGTGAGGGAGTCGAGTCCGTCGACCACTAGGCGCTGGTGGCCGCGCGCCGGGCCGACGGTGAACACCGCGGTGAACACCCCGTCGCCGGCGAGCGCGTCGCCGTGGGTTCCGTCGTCGACCATCCGCTGGCGGTCGTGGCCGGCGTGGAGGAAGAGGAAGGTGGGCGGTGTGAGGCCGGAGGTGGTGGTGTTCTCCACTGTCGCGGTGACCGTCACCTGCTCGCCCACCGCGACGGTGAACAGGCCGTCGCCCACCGGGTAGAACTCCTGCGGGTCGGTGATCTCGTAGGGTGTGCCCTGGCCCCGCTGGAGGGTGATGGCGGTGATCGCGACGGTCTGGTTCGCCGCCTCGGTGAGGTCGATCGCGCCGAGGGAGAGGGCGTCAAGCCGCCAGCTTCCACCCACCTTCACGTAGCGCAGGTGGTGGACCGCGGTCTCGTCCGTCGGCTTGACGCCGGGGTTGAGGTGGTCGTCGAAGCTGGTGTCCACGTAGAGGCGGCCAAGCCAGCGGGTGTGGATGGTGACATCGGCGACGCCTCCCGCGATCTCCACGGTGACGGTGCGCGTGTGCTCCCCGGCTTGCCGCCGTCCCCAGTGTTCCGGGAGGAGGGCGGTGTCGCCGCTGCTGGTCTCACCGCCCGCCACGTTGAGGCGATCCATCGGGGTGAGCGGCCGCAGCCACCCCTCCGACTCCACCAACGCGCGGACCTCCGCCTCGTCGCCGCCGGTCGTTCCTCCCGCCACCCGGTAGGGGATCCCCCAGCCGTGCGCCGCGTAGTCGTCGTCGGTTTCGTTCTGTAGGGTGGCGGAGTCGAGCGCGTCGACCACTGCAAAGTGGCGGCCCACCTGGTTGGAGAGGGTATAGAGGTGCGAGTAGATGCCGTCGCCGGCATGCTCGTCACCGTTGAGGCCGTCGTCCAGCATCCGGTCGCGGCGGCCATCGTGGTGCAGGTAGACGAAGGTGTCCGGGGTCCACTCCGAGCCCGGGTCGTGGGCCACCTGGGCGCTCACGACGATCGTGTCGCCCACCCTCAGGGTGGGGAGGTCGTCCACCGCCAGCTCCAAAGTCGGGTCGGTGATCTCGGCGATCACTCCAGCGGCGTGGCTGGCAGTGACCCGCTCGATGTGGACGTTTTGCCGAGTGGTGTCGGCCAAGGGCATGTCGGTGGGGGAGATGGCGGTGAGATGCCACCCGCCGCCGCTGCGCTGATAGGTGGCCGAGCGGTGGAGGGTGTGGGCAAAGGGTTTCGAGCCCGGGTTGCGGACGCCGTCGTCGGTGGTGTCCACCCACAGCTCACCGGTGATCTGGGTGGCTACGGTGACGTGGGCGACGTCGCCTTGCTGGTCGATGGTGATCGTGCGTTCCGGCGGGTCGATGCGGCGGCGACCCCACGCCACCGGCTCCACCGCCTCGCCCTCGGCGGCCATCGCGACCACTTCGTCCGCCACCGCCCCCCCGGCGACGGACGCGGCGGAGACCGACGCGGCGTACACCGCCCCGTCGGCGGCCAGGTCGTCGAGAAAGTCGTCGGCGAGGAGGGTCTCGTCGGTGACCGTGTCGTCCAGCGCTGCGGCGCTGACCGCCTCGCTGGTCGTGTCACTGGCCGGGGTACCGCCACCGCCACCGCCACAGGCGGTGTAGAAGAGGAACAGGCAGAGGGCAAAGAGGGGATGGAGGATGGGGCGAAGGGGGCACATGGAAGACCTCACGGGAAAGAGAAGCGGGAAAGAGAAGAGCACCTACCTGTCCCCCTCAAACCCCACCCGCGCGAAAAGGTTGCGCGGTCGATTGGGGGGCGCGCCGCACCCTTGCCGAGCTCCGTCGTGTGCCCGCGCCATGGGCCGTTCAAGGCGGGCGACGGCCGCCCGCCCGCGGCGTGGGCCACGCGCGCCACCTAAGCCTCCACATGCGCGGTGGCGCCGGTGCAAGGTCGGGGTGGTACTACCTGGCGACGGTTCACCCCCTCCCGAGGCGGGCCGTCGCGGTCGTTCGGCCCCCCTCGGCGGCGGAGGGGGTACCACCGCCACTTCCGCGCCTCCTCCGTCTCTGCAAGATCTGCCTGAGTGCACGGCGCCAAGGGGGGGTAAGGAGAGGCAGAAAGACAAAGAAAAGCCGCCCGGCCATGCCGTAGAAATCGGCAGGCCGGGCGGCGGATGCGCGGGGGGAGTTAGGCCGCCTTCTTGGCCTCGTCGACCAGTTCGATGGCCGCGGCATCGACCCAGGCAAATCCATTCTTCAGCTTGTTGTTCCACAGCTTGTAGCGGCGATCCTTGGGCAGCCGGCCGAGGATCTGGACACCGCCGCGGTAGTCGCACACGAGTTGCTCACCGTGGACGGTGGCCCGTACCTTGCTGCCAGGGGTGGGGACGTGGACGAACTGGGCCTGGGGAATCTTTTGGATGAAAGCCATGGTCGATCTCCTACTACGGGTGGAACGAGAAATCCGGCGGCCAAGGTCGGCGACGCCGGGGTCGGCGTGATCCAGTGGGGGCCACCCCTGAATCACCAGGAGCGGCGCGGTCGGGACGAGAGCTTGCCACACCGGCGCCGCCGCCGAAATAGTGGTCCGGGCCGATGGTAGGATGGGTCCCATGTGCGCCATGTCCCTCATCGATCGCGTCGCCAGCGTCTTTCTCGCGGATTGCCGGCGGCTGGCGCGGGACGGCGAGCTGCTCCGCGAGTTCGATCTCGCCGGCCCCCTCCTCCTCTCCGAGGTGTGTCTGGCGCGGGCGCTCATCAACCGCCTCGGGGCGGGGGAGACCGCCGTCTTCCGGTCGCGCTGGGAGGAGACCCACCGCGACCTGATCCACCTGTGCAACGTCCTTGGCCACGAGTACGTGGATGCGGAGTTCGACGGCGTCGACTACTTCATCACCATCCGGATCCGTGGGGAGGCGGAGCGGCTGCCGCGCCGCGACGCCTTCAGCCTGCCCCACCCCGCACCGCGGCGGGTGATCACCCTCGACCTCACCCGCGAGCCGGCGGCCGAGCCGCTCCTGCCGGGGGGCAGGACCCTGTTGCCGTGAGCGGGGATAGCGACCCTGCCCGGGGGTGGCAGGGTCGCTATCGCGCTACTGCGCCGTCGGGTACCGGCGTCCTCGTGAGGGGGTCTCGAGGTCGTACTTGCGGAGCTGCTGGGAGAGCCACTGGCGCGATTTGCCGATCGCCTCGGAGGTGCGCGTCAGGTGGTAGTCATTGGCGACCCACTGGCGGCAGATGTAGTCGTGTTCGAAGGTGGCGACCACCGCCGCGCGCGCCTCGTTGAACTTGAGGTTGGTGTCCTGGGTGTGTTGCTCCTGGTGACCGCCGGTCAGTTCGGGCGGCAGGTCGGAGACCTCGATGGAACGGTCGCGGCAGACGATCACCAGCCGCTCCATGAGGTTTCTTAGCTCGCGTACGTTGCCGGGCCAGTCGTAGGCCATCAGCGCACCCAGCGCAGTCGGTGACAACGAGGTGATGCACCTTTTGCGTTCGTTGAACTGGGTAATGAAGTGGGCAGCGAGCAACGGGATATCCATGATGCGCTTGCGCAGGGGCGGCATGTCGATGGGAAGGACATTGAGGCGGTAGTAGAGGTCGGCACGGAAACCACCCGCCGCCACCACCTCGTGGAGGTGCTGGTTGGAGCCGGCGATGATCCGCACGTCGACCTCCCATGGCTCTCCGGCCGCGCCTACCGGTGTGACCCGGTGGTCCTGGAGGAAGCGCAGAAGCTTCGCCTGGACGCGCGGGTGGAGCTCCTGGATCTCGTCCAGAAAGACGGAGCCGCCGTGGGCCTCGCGCAGGACGCCGAGGGTGGAGGTGGCGGCGTCGGTGAAGGCCCCCTTCTCGTGGCCAAAGAGGAGCGAGTCGGCGAGCTCTGTCGGCAGGGAGGCGGCGTTCACCGTCCGGTAGGGGGCGACGCGGCGGGTCGAGCATTCGTGGATCGCCGCCGCCACCAGCTCCTTGCCGCTGCCGGTCTCGCCGGTGATCAGCACCGTGCACTCGCCGTCCTCTGCCGCCAGGCGAGCGATCTGCAAGGCGGCCATAAGGCTCGGATGGGTTCCGACGATCTCCGGGCAGTGCTCGCGCGCCCAGCATTCCTCCTGTTCCTGCCGCCGCCGATCGACCTGCCACTCCCGCGCCGTGATGCCACCTTTCATAACCGACTTCCTCACATCACTCCCGGATGCCGCCGGGACGGGCTCACCAGTCAAGGCCCCCCTCCGGCCGCGGCCGTGGGGTCCGTTCCCACCTCATTGAGTAGGCGCACCTTAGGAGAGAGTGATTACCGCGCGATTACACCGCCTGGCCGGGTGGCGGCACGGTTCGGGCCATCGGACCCCCGGTGACGGAAGGGGCGCCGCCCCCCTCCATCGCCCCCGTAATTGGTAACGGCGCTTTCCAATTAGGGCGGTTAATCGGTAACGCCACTTTCCGTTTTTGTGGCCAATGGGGATCGCGAAAGAGCGGATAGTTGTGCCGTAACTAACTGGCACTACGAGAGAATCCCGTTCATGACGGGCGGCGAACGGAACTTGGCACGCGGCCTGCATGAAGGGGGCTGTTCCCCCTCAACGGGCCCGGGACCTCCGCCCTCCCCCTGGCAGAGGTCCCGGGCACGTGTCCGGCGAGGTGCCGGGGCGGCCGGAGGGGAGGGACGGAAAGGTGTGCCCAACAACACGCCCGCATGGTGCGGGCGTGAACCTCTACTCCCAGGAGACCCGACCATGCAGACCATCCACACCCTTTCGCGCACCCTGGCGATCACCGTCGCCACCCTACTCTCCCTCGCCGTGCCGGCCGGCGCCGCCCTGGTCGCGGCGGTGGGTTCGCCGAGTATCGACACACTCTCCCTCTCCCTGTCGCTTGCCGTCGACAGCTCGGTCCCTGGCCAGGCCACCCTCGCCTACGACCTCACCCTCAACTCGGATGCAGGTGCCGCGTGGGCGGTCCGCGACTTTTCGATCATCCGCGATTGGTCCGAGGGGCTGGCGAGCAACCTGACCACCAACAGCGGCTGGAGCGGCTCCTCCATCAGCCACTTCATCGAGTGGACCGGTGACGCGGCCACCGCCCTCGCCGAGGGAGATACCGCCCACTTCGCCTATACCGTCGCTGCCGCGGTGCCCGCGAGTCAGATGTTCGTCTACTACGTCACCAAGGACGGCGGTGCGCCGTTCCAGGTCGTCGCTAACGACGCCGCCACGCTCGTCTCGGCGCAGGTGGTCCCCGAGCCCACGGCCCTTGCCCTGGTGGGGATTGGCCTCCTCGGCGTCTGGCGGCGGTGGGCGGCCTGACCGGCGCCCAGCCCCCGGTCGGGCGGTCGCCCCGGCGAACCTTGTCAACTACCTAACCCTCGAACCTTATGGCGAGTTACGTCGTACGTATCTATCGCGCGGAAGCGCAAGACCACCCACGTCTGACCGGTGTGGTGATGGCGATTGAGGATGAGACACCGCACCCCTTTCGCAACGTCAGCGAGCTGTGGTCGATCCTCTCCGGCCTCGAGAGCTTTGAAGGGCGGGAGGCCCCCCCCCGCCGTCGCGCCACCGCCCCCGCCCTTCTTCTTGAGTGAGTGGTTTTCGGAACTTCATCCATAACCCACACTCCGTACGACGCTCTTCGGCGAGCGGAGTGCTGTCTATCGTTCATTCGAAGAGGAAAACACAGGAGATCACCATGAAATACATCGCTCGTTTCGTTACCTGCGCCGGTCTTGTTATGGCCGCCACCCTTCTCATCGCCGCCACCACGGCCCAGGCGGCGATGGCGCCGCCACCGGCACCGGCGGTGTGGATCGACGGTGCTACGATCGCGTCCGGTGACAGCGCCGTTCTCCAGATCCATATCGATCCCACCGGGGCTCCGTTTGTTGGCTTTGACTTCTAGATCACCAACTCGAATCCGGCAGTGGCGGCGATCACCGACATCGCCGATGGCGGACTGTTTGTCACGCCGTTCTTGGCGTTCAAGAGTGTTGCCCCTGACCACGCGCGGTTTGCCGAGCTTGACAATAACTTTGTCGATTTCGTCACCGGTGGGGTGGTGGCCACGATCACGGTCAACGCCCTCACCCCGGGGGTGACCGCTCTCGACTTCGTGCTTGGTCGGCGCGGATTTACCGCGGTGGACAACACTAACGGTGAGGGAGAGGCGGTGGAGGCCCTCTACCACTTCGCTGGTGCCAACGTGAACGTCGTTCCCGAGCCCACCAGTCTGCTCCTCACCTTGTTGCCGGTGGCGGGTCTCCTGATCCGGCGTTGGCGGCCCTGAGCCCGATACGGAGAGTTTGCACAGGGCGTGCATGAAACCTTGTTGGCGGTGGGTTCGAGGTGGGGGGTGGCCCCCCCTCCCCCCCCGTCGGGCGAGGGAGAGCGCTTTCCCGGCCGCCCCGTGGGCGGTGCGCCGCGGGCGACTTCCGCGCGCCCGCCCGCGGGCGAGTGGCCGCCTGTCGCTCAATGGCGGTCCGCGATCGAGACCCGCGGGAACGGCGTGGCCGGTGATGGTGGGTGGTGTCCTATGGTGTATGACTAAGTTGGGTACGGTGGAGGCGGTCTTGGCCTCGACGTTGGGAGGATGGCGGATGAATCGCTGGGGTCTGATGAGCACCGTCGCCGTCGCGCTGGCGGTGGGGTTGGGTGTGGTGCTTACGGCGCCGGGCGTGGCTTACGCGGAAATGACCCTGCCCGAGGAGCGGCTGGCCCAGCAGCTCCTTGCCGGTGACGTCAGCGCGGCGCGGGGGGAATTCGATCACTTGCTCGCGTCACTCATGACCGGGCTCGATCAACTCGCGACTCAGCCGGCAGAG
>MNYW01000083.1:0-47039 GCA_001873295.1 Nitrospirae bacterium CG2_30_70_394
CAGCTCCACCTTCTCGCCGCTGGCGAGGGCATCGCGGATGGAGTCGAAGATCGAGTTGACGACCACCTCGCACTGGCGCCGATTCAGCCCCTCGATGGCATCCTGAATGGTCGTCACCAAATCGATACGGGTCATAAGATGCTCGGGTGAAGAGTGTTTGAAAACAACACGTTTAGAGAACACGAGTGGCGCTGTCAAGCGGTGGTGCCGGGGGCCCATCACGGCGGTCCCACGCACGGCGTGACCATGGTTTTGGGGTTGGGTGCAGGATGGGCGGTGGATGGCACGGCGCCTGGCTGGCCGGCCACGGCGCCGCGCCGTGCGCTCAAAACGGCGCCAGGTAGCAGAGGCCGGAGGTGGGGGTGAGTTGCGGGAGCCAGCGGGAGAGGGCGGCGGAGTCGACCACCCGGCGGAGGCGACGCATGCCGCGCTCCTGGGGGCGGAGGAGCTCGGGGGTGGGGCCGAGGTTGGTGATCTCGCCGGCGATGCGGAGCGCCTCGTGCAGGCTGCCGAGGTCGTCCACCAGCCCCGCCTCTTTGGCCTGCGCTCCGGAAAAGATGCGGCCGTCGGCGAGTGCCCGCACCTGCGCCTCGGGGAGGTGGCGTCCCGTCGCCACCGCTTGCACGAACTGGCCGTAGACCGAGTCGATCACCCCGGCAAGCAGGGCGCGCTCGTCGTCGGTCATCGCGCGGGTGGGGGAGCCGATGTCCTTGTACCGGCCAGACTTCACCACCTGGCTGGAGACTCCGAGGCGGTCGAGGAGGGGGTCCACGCGGGTGAAGTGCATGATCACCCCGATGGAGCCGGTGAGGGTGCCGGGGTCGGCGACGATCCGCTTCGCGCCGCAGGCGATGTAGTAGCCGCCGCTCGCCGCGACGTTCCCCATGGAGATGACCACCGGCTTGTGGTGCTCTTCCTGGAAGCGCAGCAGGGCCGCGTGGATCTCCTGCGACGGCGCCACCGCGCCACCGGGCGAGTCGATGCGCACCACCAGGCCGCGCACCCGCGGGTTGTCGGCGAGGTCGTCAATGTCGCCGACCACCTCCTCCGACTCAGCGATGATGCCGTTGAGGTCGATGTAGCCGAGCCGATCCGCCTCTAAGGGGAGGACGCCGTCGCCGCTGCCGAGGTGAAACAGAAGGAAAATCAGCCCGAGGAAGGCGGCGAGGAAAAGGAGGCGTTTGAGGTTGTGGGCGCGCATGGGGAGCTCGCACCATCTTCGTTGGTTGCCGGCAGTGCCGGCAACCAAGAAGAGCGAGGCTGATGCGAGGAGTCTGTCGGATTGGGTTGTGCGTGGTGGCAGCCAGCGGGCGCGAGTCCGGATCGGGAGCCGTTCGTAGCGCTACGTGGGGCTAGGTCACGAGGGACAGCCCACGAGCGGGCGTAAGTCCAGCTGTTCAACCGCGCCGGCCACCCACCGCGCCCGGTAATCTTCCGAAAGCCCAGCCTGCACCGGCGGTGGCCACAGAAGCGGCCTCTCGCGATCGGCCACCGTGCAGCGCTGGCCCATCACCCCTCCCGGTGAGGTCTCCCGGACCCGCGTCCATCTAACCCTCCAGACCCCGACCGGTCCCGAAAGGGTGACAGACTCCAGTGGGCGGCCGCGGGGAGGGTCGATTCGGGCCGGTGGCATCTACGCCGAGAGGCGGCGCTCTGGGGAAGATTGGACACGGCAGGAGATTGCTTGTATTTCAGGAGTTTATGGCGGTCGCTCGCCCTCCGGCTCAAGCAGATTCGCGCCCCACCGGGGCCCGGTGCAGCACCCTGCGAGGAAACGCCCCATTGATTCGTGCGCCCGGCCTGTCCCACAATCCGTCCCTCGACGTGACGCCTCCCGGCTTCCGTCGCCGGAGGTGTTGGATTTCATCCAAATAGATGTACGGATGATTTAGCGTTCGTAATCTGTCTCGATTTCGGGAGATCTACCGGCCGGTAATCTCCAACTAGGTGGAAAGCGAAATGAAGAGTTTATTGCAAGAGGAAGTGCGCAAGAGTCGGATGCCGGCGCGGTTGGATCTTCTTCAGAGTCTGTCGGGGCTCGTGCTTGGCCTGTTTATGTGGGTCCATCTCATCCTGGTGTCGAGCATTTTGCTTGGCAAAGGTGCGATGAATGCGGTCGCTCGTTTCATGGAGTTGAGCTTCCTTCGCGAAGACGGCTCTGGAGGGTACCCGTTTATTCCGTGGGTGATTGCCTTCGGAATTTTTCTTGTCTTTATCTTTCACGCTGGGCTGGCGATGCGGAAGTTCCCATCCACGTGGAAGCAAAATCGGGTCTTTCTCTCCCACATGCAGATGATGCGCCACCCGGATACGAGCCTGTGGTATGTGCAGGTTGTGACCGGGTTCATTATGTTTTTCTTGGGCTCGGTGCATCTCTACGTCATCATGACGAATGCCGGTAGTATCGATCCTTACGCCTCCGCGGATCGCTTCGTGACCGACTGGATGTGGCCGCTCTTCCTCATCCTACTCTTCGCGGTCGAGTTGCACGCGGCAATCGGGATGTATCGCTTGGCGATCAAGTGGGGGATTTTAGACGGGGAAGATCCACGGGTGGCACGCAAGAAGTTTAAGAAGATTAAGAATATCACCAGCGCGTTTTTTCTGACGCTCGGCATCCTCTCCTGGATTGCCTACGTGTATATCGGTATCCAACACCGTGCGCACGCCGGCGAGCGGTACATCTCCTCCACGGCCGTTGAGTATTCCTTCGTAGCGCGAGGCTGATTTAGATGAAAGTCGTATACACCGATTCTCTTGTGATCGGGGCCGGCTTGGCCGGCCTCCGTGTCGCTGTCGCGAGCAAGATGCGTGGGTTGGACACCCTCATTTTGTCGCTCATTCCGGCCAAGCGTTCCCACTCTGCCGCCGCCCAGGGCGGCATGCAGGCGAGCCTCGGGGCCGCCGCGAAGGGGGAGGGGGACAACGAAGACATCCACTTCGCGGATACCGTCAAGGGCTCCGACTGGGGTTGCGATCAACCGGTCGCGCGGATGTTTACCCACGTCGCACCCAAGGCGATCCGCGAGCTCGCGGCTTGGGGGGTGCCGTGGAGTCGTGTGCGCGGCGGTGATCACGAGGTGGTGATCAACGCCCAGCGGACCATCATCCACGAGAAGGAAGAGGCGCATGGCCTGATCATGGCCCGCGACTTCGGTGGCACGAAGAAGTGGCGCACCTGTTACACCTCTGATGGCGCCGGCCACACGATGCTCTACGCCATGGACAATAAGGCGATTGAGCTCGGCATTCCGGTCCATGAGCGGATGGAGGCGGTCGCTCTGATTCATGAAGGTGATCGTTGCCGCGGGGCAGTGGTTCGGGACCTCATCACCGGCGAGTTGATCGCCTACGTGGCGAAGGCGACCACGATCGCCACCGGCGGCTACGGGCGCATCTACGGGGTGACCACCAACGCGGTCATCGTCGAGGGCATGGGGGCCGCTATCGCCTTGGAGACAGGCAAGGCGCCGCTGGGAAACATGGAAGCGGTGCAGTTCCATCCGACCGCGATTGTCCCCGTCGGCATCCTGATGACCGAGGGGTGTCGTGGTGACGGCGGGGTTCTGCGTGACGTCGATGGCTACCGTTTCATGCCCGACTACGAGCCGGAAAAGAAGGAGCTTGCCAGCCGCGACGTCGTGTCACGGCGGATGACCGAGCACATGCGCAAGGGCAAGGGTGTTCCGTCACCGTATGGCGATCACCTGTGGCTCGATATCACGATCCTTGGCAAGGAGCACATCGAGCGCAATCTGCGCGAGGTTACGGAGATCTGCAGAAACTTTCTTGGTGTCGACCCGGTCAAGGACTACATTCCGGTGCGGCCGACCCAGCACTATTCCATGGGGGGTGTACGCACCAACTGGACCGGGGAAAGCCCTGGGCTACGAGGGCTCTTTTCCGTGGGTGAGGCCGCATGCTGGGATCTCCACGGCTTCAATCGTCTGGGCGGCAACTCCGTCGCCGAGACGGTCGTCTCAGGGATGATCGTGGGCGAATATGTCGCCGACTATTGTGAGCAGTCGACTTTGGAGATCTCGACCGGTGTGATCGCCGGCTTTATGGAGCGCGAACGGGCGCGCATCGACGCGCTGCTGGCCCGTCCGAGTGGGGAGAAGGTGTACGAGCTCAGGTCGGCGATGCAGCAGATCATGATGGACAAGGTGGGCATCTTCCGGACGGGAGAGAAGTTGCAGGAGGCCCTTGATGGGCTGAAGGATCTCTTGCGGCGGAGCAGGAACATTGCCCTGACCAACAAGATCGGATCTTCCAATCCCGAGCTTGTGGATGCACTGCGGCTCCAGCGCCAGCTCAAGCTGGCGGTTACGGTGACCAAAGGCGCGCTGCTGCGCACCGAGAGCCGCGGTGCCCACACCCGCGAGGACTATCCAGAACGTAACGATCGGGACTGGCTCAAGCGCACTTTGGCGTACTGGAAGAATGAGGCAGACGAGGAGCCGACGATCGAGTACGAAGATCTCGACATTTCAAAGATGGAGCTTCCACCCGGCTTCCGTGGTTACGGAACGGACAACACGATCCATCACCCGAACACGGCGGGGCGAGTCCAACAAGCCGCCGAGATCGTGCAGTCAATGCCGGGTGCCGATCGCTTCCAAGTTCAAAACGCGCTGATGCCGTTCGACCTTCCTGCCAAGTACAAAGAGAAGAACGAGCGCATAGGGGTGGGCTGCAAATGAGCAATCACGTGAATACTCCGACGGCACACGGAAACGACAAGGGCCGGAAACTTCGGTTCCACATCTTCCGTTACAACCCGCAACTGCCTGGCGACAAGCCACGCATGCAGACCTTCGAGATCGAAGAGCAACCGGGGATGACGATCTTTGTCGCGCTCAACGAGATCCGTGAGCGCCAAGATTCTTCGTTGCAGTTCGACTTCGTGTGTCGTGCTGGTATCTGCGGCTCTTGCGGCGTGGTGATCAACGGCCGGCCTGACCTCGCGTGTCACACCCTGACCGCGAAGTTTAGCGGCGGAGAGATCACCCTCCTTCCCCTTCCCGCCTTCGAACTGATCGGTGACCTGTCGGTCAACACGGGCAAGTTCATGCGCTCCATGAGTGAGCGGATTGAAAGCTGGATCCATAGCGAGGAGGCGAAGCACTGCGACTTCAATGTCCTCGAAGAGCGCATGGATCCGGACCTCGCGGACAAGATCTACGAGTTGGATCGCTGCATCGAGTGCGGCTGCTGTATCTCCGCCTGTGGCACCAAGCGCATGCGCGAGGACTTTCTCGGCGCCGTTGGCTTTATGCACGTGGCGCGTTTTCATCTTGATACTCGAGACCAGCGAACCGACGACGACTGGTACGAGATCATCGGCGACGATGACGGCATCTTCGGCTGCATGAGCCTGATGGGCTGTGAGGACAACTGCCCGAAGGATCTTCCGCACCAGGCCCAGATCGCCTTCCTGCGCCGCAAGATGGTGATGGTCCGCTAGGGATCGCCCCGGCCGGCGGGGCTGGCCGGGGCGCTTGGGCCCGCGCCCCCCCGCAGGATTTCCGGCCGGCAGGCAGACAACGGCCACGCGGTGCACGGAAGGCGGGAGCTCGCCGAGATGGCGCGGCGCCAAAGGTGGCGTGCGCGCCGGGCCACGGCGGTGTACGGAAGGCGAAAGCTCGCCGAGCGGCTCCCCGGGCCGAGGTTGAGGCCACACGCCACGGCGCTGTGCCGAACGTGGAGGCCCGCGGCGCCCTCTCTCAAGGCGGGGGTGAAGCCGCGCGGCCGGCCCAAAGGGCTGTGCCGAACGTGGAGGCCCGCGGCGCCCTCTTTCGCTGTGGATCGGGTTGGCTCTCCCCGGCGGTTTTCCGCGGCGGGTGTGGCAGGATGGCCACTTATGTCCCTCTTCCTCCTTCGCCGCCTCCCCCTCGCCGTGGTGTCGCGCCTCGTGGGATGGGTGGCGCGGCGCCGCCTGGGGCCGCGCCTGCTCCAGCCACTCCTGCGAGCCTACGCGCGCCACTACCGGGTGAACCTCGGCGAGGCAGAAACGGCGCTGACCGCGTATCCCACGGTCGAGGCCTTTTTCACTCGCCGCCTGCGGCCGGGCAGCCGGCCGGTGGCAACGACGCCCCTCGTGTCGCCGTGCGACGGCTGGCTGGCCCCGGCGGAGCGGATCACCGGGGATCGGGCGATCACCGCCAAGGGGTACCCGTACCGACTCGCCGACCTCCTGGGTCCGCTCGCGCCCTGGGGGTCGCGCCTCGCCGGCGGTCAGTGGCTCACCCTCTATCTGTCGCCGCGCGACTACCACCGCTTCCACGCCCCCGCGGCGATGGTGGTGGTGGAGAGCTGTCACCTCCCGGGCCGGCGCTGGCCGGTGAATGGCTGGGGGATCGACCACCTCCCGGACCTCTTCGTGGAGAACGAGCGGGTGGTGGTGGCGGCGGAGACCACTGCGGGGTGGCCGCTGGTGATGGTCTTCGTGGCGGCGCTCAACGTCGGGCGGATCGAGCTACACGGGGTGGGTCCCGCTACCGGTCAGGGTAGCCGCCACCACTGGGCGCTCACCGCGGGCGAGGAGATGGGCTACTTCGGCCTCGGTTCGACCATCCTCCTGCTCTTGCCGCCGTCCGCGCCTCCGCTGCTGGCGCGCGGCGGTGGCGCCCCTATTCGGGTCGGTGAGGCCTTGGCGAACGCGCCGCCTGGAGGGCGATGAGGGCGCCGACGACGCCGGCGACCAGCATCACCACGAGAATCGCGATGCCGCGGTGGTCGTGGGCCCGCTGGATCATGTCGATGGCGAACTCCCCGAGGAAGTAGCCGGCGGCGGTGAAGATGATCGCCCACGGGAAGGCGGAGGAGGCGTTGAGGAGTAGGAAGCGGCTCGGCGGCGTGCGCAGCATCCCGAAGGTGAGGGGCAAAAGGATCCGGAAGCCGTACATGAAGCGCGACGCCGGGATCAGCCAGCCGTGGTAGCGGTCAATGAGTTCCATCGCTTTGTTCACCCGGCCGGAGAAGGCGCGTACCCGCCGGATGATCGGCTCCCCGCGCCAGCGGCCCAGGTAGTAGTAGCCCTGATCGCCGATCACCGCGCCCACCACCGCCACCCCGTACACCTCCCAAAAGCTGAACATGCCGATGTGGGCGAGGAAGCCGGCCACCACCAACACCAGCTCCCCCTCGAGGACGCAGCCGACGAAGACGAACCAGAGGCCGTAGTCGAAGAGGTAGGACTGGACCTGGTCCATCGGGGTTCGCTTCGTTTTCGGGGAGGTGGGGAGTTGGGTTAGGGATGGGGTCGGCCGCCGGCCGCGGGCGATCTTTTCACGACGCTATCCGTACCTGCCCGCTCTCCCGCCCCTATTCCCACACATCCGGGTAGCGCACGGTCACCACCGTGTGGATGCCGCCGCGGACCTTGAAGTCTGCCACCACCTCCATGCGCCGCGGTGCGGTGGCGGCCACCAGGTCGTCGAGGACCTGGTTGGTGACCGCTTCGTGGAAGGCACCTTCGTCGCGGTACGACCAGAGGTAGAGCTTCAGGGACTTGAGCTCGACGCAGGTCTGATCGGGACAGTAGCGGATGGTGAAGGTGGCGAAGTCGGGCTGGCCGGTGACCGGGCAGAGGCAGGTGAACTCCGGGCAGACCAGCTCGATGTCGTACTCCCGGTCCGGGTACGGGTTAGCGAAGGTGTCGAGGTTGCGCGACGGCCCGCGGTGTTCCCCCGCACCGAGCCGCCCCATGCTCACTGGGCCGCCTCGACGAGGAAGTGCTCGGCGTCGAGGGCCGCCTGGCAGCCGGTGCCGGCGGCGGTGATCGCCTGCTTGTAGACCGGGTCCATTACATCGCCGCAGGCAAAGACGCCGGGGACGGAGGTGGCGGTCGAGTGGGGCGCGGTGGTGATGAAGCCGGCAGGGTTCAGCGCCAGCTGGCCGTTGAGGAAGGCGGTGTTCGGCTGGTGGCCGATGGCCATGAAGATGCCGTCCGCGGGCCGCTCGGTGATCGCGCCGCTCTTCACGTTCTTGACCCGCACGCCGGTGACGTGGGGTGGGTCGCCCGCGCCGAGGATTTCCACGATCGTCGAGTCCCAGAGGCAGGTGATCTTGTCATTCGCCTGCACCCGGTCGGCGAGGATCTTGCTCGCGCGCAGTTGGTCGCGGCGGTGGACGAGAGTGACCCGGGAGGCGAACTTGGTGAGGAAGAGAGACTCCTCCGCTGCCGTGTCGCCGCCGCCGACCACGTAGACCTCCTTGTCGCGAAAGAAGAAGGCGTCGCAGGTGGCGCAGGCAGAGACCCCGAAGCCGCGGTACCGCGTCTCCGACTCCAGCCCCAGCCAGCGCGCCGAGGCGCCCGTGGCGACGATCAAACAGTCGGCGGTGTAGGGGTCGCCGCCGGTGGTGACGGAGAACGGCCGC
The DNA here is from genome assembly GCA_001873295.1 of Nitrospirae bacterium CG2_30_70_394. Classification (GTDB taxonomy): domain Bacteria; phylum CG2-30-53-67; class CG2-30-53-67; order CG2-30-70-394; family CG2-30-70-394; genus CG2-30-70-394. The sequence goes on from MNYW01000083.1 coordinate 8,383, forward strand.
TGCCTTAGATCGACGCCCGTGACCACCTCGAAGAGGCAGCGGGTACCAAACCTTTCCGCCTGCCTCTTCATCAATTCCATAAGCTCGGGTCCCTGGATCCCTGCAGGGAAGCCGGGAAAGTTATCCACCTCGGTGGTCATGGTGAGTTGGCCACCCGGCTGCGGCCCCTCCAGGACCAGGGGGTTGAGGTCGGCGCGAGCCGCGTAGAGCGCCGCGGTGTAGCCCGCCGGGCCGCCGCCGATGATGACGAGTTTCTCGTGGTGGGTGTCGGCCAAGGCGTCCTCCTCGGGTGGAGCGCCACCGTACGGGGCGGCGATTTGCGCGGGGCGGGATGGTAGGAGGGGGGTAGAGGGTACGCAACCGAGCCGCCCTCAGGGCGCCGCCACCCGCCACGAGGTGACCGCCCAGCGGTGGTCCGCCTTGCGCTGGGCGGAGGCGGTAATGCGGTTGGTGGGGCGGGTGAGGGGGAGCTCGACCCGGGCGCGGAGCCAGCCCGTGGCCGGGTCGAAGTGCGCGTCGAGGCGGCCGCGTTCGGAGAGGAAGAGGTTCACCTGGTCCGGCCGGTACTGCTCCGGCGCCCGCAGGCGGATCGCGATCTCGCCCACCGTTCGCCCTCCCAGCAGCCCAACGTCGGGGTGGCGTTCCACCCACGGCAGGGGTGGTTGGGCCACCGCCTCGGCGAGGGCGGCGACCGACCCGAGGCTCCCCACCATGGGGTTGCGGGGTAGGCGCCCCAGGGGTGTCTCCGCGCCCACGTTGCCACGGTCCTGGGTGAGCTGGACCGGGTAGCCGAGGTGGCGCGCGACCTCTTCACTGCCCAGCGTGTACTCGCCGTACGGGGCGGCGAAGGGGATCGGTGTGATCCCGAGGCGCGCCTGTAGCAGGTGGGCGGCGGCGGTCAAGTCGTCGCGCAGGTGGGTCTCCCAGGTGGGATCGCCGTAGAGGTGGCGGTGGCGATGGCCGTGGTTGCCGAGGCTTACCCCCGGTCTCCGGGCGAGCTCGGCGAGCTGCTCCCAGCTCATGAAGTCGGGAAAGCGCGCCTCCATCGCCTCGGTGTAGACGAACAGGGTGTAGGGGTAGCCGCGTGCCGCGAGGATCGGCGCGGCGATCGCGTAGATCGAGCGGTAGGTGTCATCGAAGGTAATCACCACGCTCTTGGGCGGCGGCGGGGCGCCGCGCGCCAGGGCCGCGGTGAGCTCAGCGAGGGGGATCACCCGCAGGTGGTGGTCGGCGATCCACGCCATCTGGTCGCGGAACGCTCCCACGCTGATCGAGGTGGAGGGGTGGGCGGTCTCGTCCACCCGGTGGTAGAGGAGGAGGGTGCAGTAATCGCCGCCTGCCGCCGCCCCCCCCACCGCCGGGAAGAGGAGGATGAGGAGGAGGGCGAGGAGGGTTAGACGTTGCATGGTGGGTCCGTCGCGACCACCGCACCCGGGGAGCGCACCGCGCTGCTCCAGCCGCCGTGGCGGCAACAGCTCACCCCTCGCCGGGCAGGATGGCGACGGCGAAGGTGATCGTGGCTCCCTCCAGGCGGTTGTCGTCGATGATCTGGCGGATCTCCTCCACGTACGCATCGCCCTGCTGGGAGTAGGCGCGCAGCCCCGTCGCCAGGGTGGAGCCGTCCACCGGCCGCCCCGCGTCGCGCAGGCGCGCACGCAGGCTGCGCAGGGGGCGGTAGGCGCGGTGGGTGTTGATGTTGCGCAGGTAGCTGCGCACCGAATGGCTGGTGGTGCGGTAGGCGGCGACGCGGTAGTCGGCGTCCGGATCGGCGGCGCGCGCCGCCAGCCCCGGGGTGTCGCCGGTGACCCACTGGCCAAAGAGGTTGTTGCCGTCGTGGACGAACCGCGACGTTCCCCAGCCCGACTCCATCGCCGCCTGCGCCAAAACCAGGGCGGCGGGGAGGGTGTCGACGCGCACGAGGAGCTCGTCCACCGTGGCCGCAGGGACCGGGCCGGTGGCGGGCGGGATCAAGGGGGTGGGTAACTGGTAGTCGCGCACCAGGCCGTTAAGGACGCGCCGCTCGCGGGCGCAGAGGCGGCCGGAGGCCAGCGCCTGCCGGCGGTGGAGGAGCCAGCGGCGCTCGCCCGCCACCCGCTGATTCTCCGCCTCGACCACCGGCAGGAGGGCGTCGAGAAAGAGCCGTTTGCGATCGGGGATGGAGGTGACCTGGGCGAGGTCGCGGGGAAAGGGGCGCGTGTACGCCACGCCGGTGGTGGGGGGCGCGGCTCCAGCACCGCCGATCCCGACGATCACCGCACCCGCCCCGAGGAGGGCGAAGGTGGCGGCGGCGAGGGGGCGGGCGAGGGGGGTGGGGATCATGAAAGATGAGCCATGGAGGGGGAGGTCCCTTTTCGGCGGCGTGGCCCAAGGGGAGCAGGGCGGGGGTCACTCGGGGAGGCGCAGGACATAGCCCGCACCGCGCACCGTGTGGATCAGCGGCGGGTCGAATCCCTTGTCGATCTTCTTCCGGAGGTAGTTCACGTAAACGTCGACGACGTTGGTGAACGATTCCTCCGTTCCCCCCCACACATGCTCGGTGAGGCGGGCCCGGGAGAGGACCTTTCCGGGGTTTTGCATGAAGTAGAGGAGGAGGGAGTACTCCTTGGCGGTGAGCTGGATCTCTTGGCCGGCGCGGCTCACCTGACGGCTCACCGGGTCGAGGTGGAGGTCGGCGAGGGTGATCGCGGCGGTGGTCTGGAGCGCTTGACTCCGGCGCATGAGGGCCTGGATGCGGGCGAGGAGCTCGTCGAAGGAGAAGGGCTTGGGGAGGTAGTCGTCCGCCCCCGTCTCCAGGCCGTGGACCCGGTCCTCCACCTCGCCCAGGGCGGTGAGCATGATCACCGGCACCGTGTTGCCCGCGCCGCGCAACTCGGCGAGGACCGCGAAGCCGTCCTTCTTCGGCAGCATGACGTCGAGGATCACCACGTCGAACGCCCCTTGGCTCGCCTCAAAGGCCCCCTCTTCGCCATCGGCGGCCACCACCACCCGGTACCCCTCCTCGGTGAGGCCGCGGCGGATGAACTCTGAGACCTTCAGCTCGTCTTCGATGAGGAGGATACGCATGGCGAGTCGCCGGGCCGGCGCGCGGGACCCGGATTGTCCTGTACCGGCGGGCGGTGGGGAAGGGGAGGGGGTGAAGGATGAGGAGGGGGTGCTGGCGTCCCACCCCGCACCGGGGCCATGAGGGGCGAAGGAGGATAGGTGCGGCGCCCCCCCCGGCGGCTCGATTCGTTTGGCGTCGTGGTTCTCTCGCGACGCGACCAGCAAGCAGGTGGAGGAGATCGGCGGCGGCTCGATTCGTTTGGCGTCGTGGTTCTCTCGCGAACCCCGCCGGCGCGCGGGGTGGGGGGTTCATCCGCCCATCCCCTGGGCGCGCGCCGCCTGCCTATCGCCGCCAAAACTCGGGCAGAAAGAGGACCAGCACGGTGTAGAGCTCCAGGCGGCCAAGGAGCATGCACAACGACAGGATCCACTTGGCGGCCCCGGGGAGGGCTGCGAAGGTGTGCGAGGGGCCGACCATGCCGAGCCCCGGGCCGACGTTCCCCATGGCGGTGATGACCGCGGTGGTCGCAGTGATCAGGTCGATGCCGAGGCTGGTGAGGGCCAGGCTGGCGATGACCAAGACCAACAGATAGAGGAAGAAGAAACCCCAGATCTCATGGACGATCTCCGGGTCCACGGTGCGGCCGGAGAGGCGCACCTGGGTCACCGCGTGCGGGTGGACGAGGTGGCGGAGCTGCTGGAACCCCTGTTTGAAGAGGAGGAGGATGCGGACGCTCTTGATCCCCCCACAGGTGGAGCCGGCCATGGCACCGGTAAACATCACGGTGAGCAACACCCCCTGGGTGACGAAGGGCCACAGCGCATAGTCGGCGGTGGCAAAGCCGCTCGTGGTGATCACCGAGGCGACCTGGAAGATCCCGAAACGCGCGGCGCTACCCCAGGTGTGGCCGGCGACACGCAGGGCCACGACGGTGAGGAGACACGCCCCGCTGAACAACAGGGCGAAGAACTTCAGCTCCGAGTCGCCCTGCAGGGTGCGCCACCGCCCGGCGAGGATGCGGTAGTGGAGGACGAAGTTGATCCCGCCGGCAAGCATGAAGAGGGTCACCACCCAGTCCACCGCCGCCGACTGGTAGAAACCCACAGAGGCGTCGTGGGTGGAGAAGCCACCGGTGGCGAGGGTGGCGAGGCTGTGGCAGACGGCGTCAAAGGGGGAGAGGTGGAGGGCGATGAGGATGGCGGTCTCGGCGAGGGTGAGGAAGGTGTAGATCCCCCACAACCGCGCCGCTGTGTCGCGCACCCGCGGGCTGAGCTTGTCCGCCACCGGCCCGGGGGTCTCCGCCTTGAAGAGCTGCATGCCGCCGACGCCCAACAGCGGCAGGATGGCGATCGACAGCACGATCATCCCCATGCCGCCGAGCCACTGGGTGATTGCCCGCCACAACAAGATCGCGTGCGGCATCGCGTCGAGGCCGGAGAAGATCGTCGAGCCGGTGGTGGTGAAGCCGCTCATCGCCTCGAAGAAGGCGTCGGTGGGCGAGCGGGTGAGACCGCAGAAGAGGTACGGCAGGGCGCCGAGGGTGGCGGCCAGCAGCCAGGTGAGGGTGACGATGACAAACCCCTCGCGGTGGGAGATCTCAGGCGTCTTGTTCGGGGTGGTGGCGAGGAGGATGAGGGCGAGGCCAAGGCCGCACAGGGAGGCGATCCCCAGGCCGGTGGCGGATGGGTCGCCGGTGAGGGCGCCGTACGCCCACGGCACCGCCATCGCCAGGCCGAAGAAGGCGGCCATGACGCCGAGAATGCGAAAGATGATGGCGAACTGGAGCATGGGGGGGGGCAGTAGAAAGGAGGAGGTAGAAAGTAGAAAGGGGGAGGCGACACGAAGGGGCTGTGCGGGTCGGGTGGCTCGCCGGGAATGGACCACGGCGTTACCCGCGTGGCGGATTTCTACGTGGCCTCGGCGCCGCCGTGGCTGCCTCCAGCTCCCGTCCTACCTCCTACCTCCTACCGCGGTCCTCACCACGCGGTCGCCTTCATCTGCAGCGCCTTTTCCACCTTCTTCACCGCCGGCTTCAGCGCCACGATCACCACCCGGTCGCCCGCCTCCACCACGTCGCTGCCGGTGGCGATCCGGGACTCGCCCTCGTGCAGGATGGCGCCGACGATCGCCCCCTTCGGGAAGTTCACCTCCGCCAGGGGGGTGCCCACGAGGTCGGAGCCGGCGATCGCTACCGCCTCCATGATCTCCGCCTGGTCCTCCACCAGTTGATCCACCGCCAGGACCTTGCCCTTGCGGATGAAACGCAGGACCGCGCCGACCGTGGAGAGGCGCGGATTGAGTGCCGCGTCGATCCCCAGCGACGGCGCCAGCGGCACATACTCGGGCCGGTTGAGGAGGCAGAAGACCTTCCGCGCGCCGAGGCGGCGAGCGAGCATCGAGGCGAGCATGTTGTCCTCCTCATCGTGGCTCACCGCGAGGAAGAGGTCGCAGCTCCCCACGTTTTCCTCGCGCATGAGGTCGACGTCGGTGAGGTCACCATGTAGGACGATGGCGCGGGCGAGGTTCTCCGACAGCACCGCACAGCGCTGCTCGTCCGGCTCGATGATCTTCACCGTGATGTTGCTCGACTCCAGGTTGTGGGCGACGGTCTGCGCCACCTGGCCGCCGCCGCCGATCACCACGTGGGTAATCGGCGGGCCGGCGAGGCCGAGCTTGGGAAGGCGGGCGTCGAGGTCGGCGGGGCGGCCGAGGAGGTAGATCTGGTCGTCGGCGTGGAGGTGGTCGGTGCCGTGCGGGATGAGGACCCGGCCGTCGCGCAGGACCGCGCACACCAGCACCCGCGCCTCGGCGTTGGGCGGGAAGCTGCGCTTCAGCGGCTCGCCCACCAGGGCGGAGCCGGCCTGAATGTGGAAGGCGGCGAGGCGCAGGGTGCCGTCGCCGAACTCGAGGACCTCGGTGGCGGCGGGGAAGTCGATGAGTCGCTGGAGGCGGGCCGCTACCTCCATCTCCGGGTGGATGATCAGGTCGATCCCCACCGCCTCCGAGGCGAGAATCTCGCCCACCTCCGCGTATCCCACCTCGCGGATGCGCGCCACCTTGTGCGGCACGCCGAAGCGATGGGTGGCGATCATGCAGGTGGTCAGGTTCACCTCGTCCGAGTCGGTGACCGCCACCAAGATCTCTGCATCCTCCGCGCCCGCCTCACCGAGGACCCGCGGCACGCTGCACTTCCCCACCACCCCTTGAATGTCGAGGAGCTCGCTGGCGCGCGCGATGCGCGCCGGATCGAGGTCAATGAGGGAGACCGAGTGGCCGTTGCGAGAGAGCCAGCGGGCAATGTTGAACCCCACCTCACCGGCACCGGCGACGATCACACGCATGGCTGGCTCCGAAGTCCGGACGGTGGCCTATCGGCCGATGGGTTCGAGATCCACGGTGCGGATCTCCCGCTCGCTGGCGGCGCGGATGGTGATGCGCAGCTCCGGGAGCTGCAAGCGCTCCCCCTCGACCGGGATGCGATGGAACTGCTCCAGAAGGAAGCCGGCCACCGTGTCGTACTGCTGGCTCACGAGCTCGATGGAGGTCTCCTCCTCCAGCTCGTCGAGGGTGAGACGTGCCTCCACTCGCCAGCCACCGCCTTGCAAGGCGGTGATGGGTGAACGTTCCACCACGTCGTGCTCGTCGGTGATCTCGCCAACCAGCTCCTCGATCACGTCCTCGGCGGTGACGATACCGGTGGCGCCGCCGTACTCGTCCACTACCACCGCCAAATGGATTTGGCGCTCGCGCAGGCAATCGAGGAGGAGGTCGGCGGTCATCGTTTCCGGCACGTAGAAGGGTGGCTGGGTCAGGGTGGAGACCGGCTGGCGGTCATCGTTCACCGCCAGGAGGTCGAAGGCGTTGAGGATGCCGACGATGTTGTAGATCCGGTGACGGAGGACTGGAAAACGCGAGAAGCGGGTCCGGTTCACCACCTGGATCGCCTCCGCCACCGTCTGCTTCTCCTCCACCGCGACCACGTCGACGATCGGCACCATGATCTGACTCACCTCCGTCTCCTTCAGATCGAAGATGCGGCCGATCATCGCCTCCTCGTCGGGCGTCTCCTCGTGGCGAAACCGGTCGAGGTCGCGCAGGGAGTCGAGCTCCTCGCGGTTGAGATAGACGAGGTGGCGATCCCCCGCCCGCCTCCCGCCCAGAAGGCGCTCTAGGTGGAGGAGCGGGAGGATCCCCGGCCACAGGGGGGCGAGGGCGGCGGCGAAGTAAGGCAGCTCCGCCACGGCGCGCTCCGGAGTGGAGCGCCGGCTCAAGGCCACCGCGGCGACCACCCCCCCGGTGATCGCCACCAGGGTCAGGCCGCGGCCGGCGCCGGCGGGCAAGAGCGGCGCGAGGGCGGCGACGGCCACCGCCAGGAGGGGGATCTGCACCAGGCGCAGGGTTGCCTGCAGGGCGACCGGCTCCTTCAAAGCGGCGAGCAGGGGGGTGAGGGAGGGCGCCTCGGCGGCGGTCGCTTGCAGGTCGATCTTGTTCACCACCTCCAGGTGGTGGTCGAGACGGGCGAGGGCCACCGCCGCCACGATCGCGGTCACGGCGAGGCCGAGCAACAAGATCGTCACCCCCATCATCCCTCCGCCTCGTGGGGGGGCCGCGGCGGGGCGTGGACCTCCAGGGTGACGACGCGCAGGCCATCCACCGCGCTTACCACGATCTCCACCCCCTCGACCTCCAGCCGCTCGCCGACCGCCGGGAAGTGGTCGAGCCGGTGGATCACGAAGCCGCCCAGGGTCTCGAAGTCGTTGCCCTGGATGTGGGTGGCGAAGGTGTCGTTGAACTCCTCCGGGGAGGCCATCGCCGAGACTCGGAAGCGGCCATCGCCGAGCGGTTCGATCGGTCGCTCCTCGCCCCCTTCGCCAAGCTCGCCGACCAGCTCGCGCAGGATGTCTTCCATGCACACCAGCCCCGAGGTAGTGCCGTGCTCGTCGATGACGATGGCGACGTGGACGTGGCTGCGCTGGAAGTCGCGCAACAGCTCGTCAATGGCGCGCGTCTCGGGGACGAAGAGGGGCGGCTGGGCGAGGTCGCGCAGCGGCGGGAGGGCGGTGCGGCCGGCGGCCAAAAGGTCCTTGGCGTAGACGATCCCCAGTACGTGGTCGAGGTCGCCGTCGATCACCGGCACCCGCGAGAAGCGACCGCGGAGGAGCTCGGGGATGATCCGCTCCGGGGGCAGGTCGGCGGCGAGGGCGAAGATGTCGGGGCGTGGCGTCATCACCTCGCGTACCTGCGTCTCGCCGAAGCTATAGACGTTGTGGAGCAGCTCGCGGATCGTGTCGTCCGACTCCTCCACGGCGGTCGGCGGCGGGGGCGGCGGCGGGGCGCGGTGCAACCATGACCGCAGCGGGGTGGCGAGGAGGGGGGCGATACAGAGATCGCCGAGGTGGGCAACCCGGCGACACATCCGGTCGGAGAGGTGGTCCGCGACCCGCAGGGGCAGCGGGTCGCGGACCAGCACTACCGCGGTCAGGCCGAGGGCGAGGTGAATCGCTTCGAGGTCACCGCGCAGCAGGCCGCCCGCGGCGAGGGCGGCGACCAGCGCCGCGACGGTGCAGGCGAGCTCCACGGCGTGGTGGGCCTCCCCCTCAGCCGGCGCCGGCGGCTCCAGCTCCACCTGGCGTCCCGCACAACGGCGGACGAGGTTCGCCGTGAACAGGAGCGCCACGAGGGCAACGAGGATGAGTCCCGCCGGATCTGGGTCCAAACCGATCTTTCCTATGCTGTGGATTCCGAAGGAGGGAGGGGGTAGAGCGCGCACCTCCGCACCGCCGCGGTGGCGCCTCCCCCCTTCCTCCTTCCTGTGCCCTACGCCTCCTTCTCCACCAGCAAACGCAGCTCTTCGAGTTGAAGCTCGTCGATGGGGGCGGGCGCCTCGGTGAGGAGGCAGGTGGCGCGCTGGGTCTTGGGGAAGGCGATGACGTCGCGGATGGTCTCCCGGCCGGCGAGCAGCATCGCCACCCGGTCGAGGCCGAAGGCGAGGCCGCCGTGGGGCGGCGCGCCATGGGCGAGGGCGTCGAGGAGGAAGCCGAAGCGGGCGCGCGCCTGGCTCTCGGAAAAGCCGAGGGCGGCGAGGATGCGGAGCTGCACCTGCGGGTCGTGGATACGCAGGGAGCCGCCGCCGATCTCGATGCCGTTGAGGACCAAGTCGTAGGCGTAGGTGCGCAGACTCCCCGGGTCCGTCTCCAACCGCTCGAGCTCCTGCTCGTGCACCATGGTGAAGGGATGGTGGCTGGCGGAGAGGTGGCCGCCCTCGCCCACCTCGAACATGGGGAAGTCGGTGACCCAGGTGAAGCGCAGCTCCTGCGGGTCGTAGAGGTGGCGCGTGCGGCCGAGGTGGCAACGCAGGGCGGCGAGGGCATCGTTGACGATGTGCGCGGTGTCGGCGCAGAAGACCAGCAAGTCGCCGTCGGTTGCCGCCATCCGCTTCCCGATCTCGGCGAGCTGCTCGGCGGTGAAGAACTTGGCGATGTTCGAGGTGGGTCCCGTCGCGGTCATCTTCAGATACGCCATCCCCTTGGCGCCGTAGCGCGCGACGAACTGGGTGAGGTCGTCGATCTCCTTGCGCGACAGGCTCCCGCCGCCGGGGATGCAGATCCCCTTCACCAGCCCGCCACGCGCTACCGCCGCGGCGAAGACCTTGAACTCGCACGCCGCGCCGAGGTCCGAGAGGTCCACCAGCTCCAGGCCGAAGCGCACGTCCGGCCGGTCGGTGCCGTAGCGCGCCAGCGCCGCGTCGTAGGTGAGGCGCGGGAAGGGCGGCGCGAGGGTGTGGCCGGCGGGGGCGCAGATGGCGGTGATCAGCCCCTCGGTGAGGGTCATGATCTCCTCCTGGCTGGCGAAGGAGAGCTCCACGTCGATCTGGGTGAACTCGGGCTGGCGGTCGGCGCGCAGGTCCTCGTCGCGGAAGCAGCGGGCGATCTGAAAGTAGCGATCGAAGCCGGCGATCATCAGGAGCTGTTTGAAGAGCTGTGGCGACTGCGGCAGGGCGTAAAAGCTGCCCGGGTAGACACGCGACGGGACCACGTAGTCGCGCGCCCCCTCGGGGGTGGAGCGGGTGAGCATCGGCGTCTCCACCTCGATGAAGCCGTGCTCGTCGAGGAAGCGCCGCGCCGCCTGGGCGATGTGGTGGCGGAGGATGAGCGCCTGCTGGAGCGGCCGCCGCCGCAAATCGAGGTAGCGGTGGCGCAGGCGCACCTCCTCGGCGGTGTCGCAGTCGTCCTCGATGGGGAAGGGCGGGGTCTCGGCGGTATTCAGGATGACCAACTCGTCGGCGTAGAGCTCGATCGCGCCGGTGGCCATGCGCGGGTTCACCGTCCCCGCGGGCCGCGCGCACACCTCACCTCGTACCGCGATGACGAACTCCGAGCGCAGGCCGTGCGCCGAAGCGTGGGCCGCCGCCATGCGGTCGGGAGAGAAGGCGACCTGGGTGATCCCATCGCGATCGCGCAAATCGACGAAGATGATCCCGCCGTGGTCGCGCCGGCTCGCCACCCACCCCATGAGGGTGACCGTCCGCCCCACGTCCGCCGCCCGCAGCTCGTGACACCGCGTATCGCGGCGCATCCCACCCATGTAGCTCACGTCCGTACCCTCCGTGCGGCCCGACGGGACCGAAATGGGGCGGCAGTGTACCAGTCAGCGGCGGCGGGCAGTAGCGGCGCCTCGCCTCCAGAGTCGGTCGCTTTGGCGATCGGCGCGCCCACCCGCGGGCCCGATCCGGGCCGAGAGCCGGTCGCAGCCGGAGACCGGGACAAGGTCCGGCTCGCCCCTACGGACCGGTCGCAGGCAGGACCGCCGCGTCGCGGGTGGTGCGGGCGGTGGCCGGAGCCAGGCGCGGCGGTACCGCCGGTGTGGGCGCCCTAGATTCCGCACGGGTCGTGGATGGCGGCCGGGAGGGGCGGGGCGCGCGGCGGGTTCTGAGGCGACCGCCAGCCGGTCGCGGGTCGGCGCCCGCCGCGGGATGCGGACCGGTGGAGGCGTGATCGCTCGGCCGGCGCGCCGGCGGGTGAGCGAGATGGGTGGGCAACACACTGAGGGTGCGGCCCCGTCGTTTCGGGTAGGCGTTCCGTGCGCGGGCGACGCGGTGCGCGCGGGGGTGGGTCGGTGGGGGGAGATGAGCGGGTTGGCCACCGCTACGGCGACGCGGTGCGCGCGGGGGTGGGTCTCCCTTGATGGGTGTCAAAGCCGCGCCGGGCGTGGCTTTGCGCGGAAAAGAAGCGGCAAGCTAGTGTAATGGTGGTCTTTCCGTTGATTGGCCCCGCGGGGGCGTGGTAGCGTCCGCGCCCGTTCGGCGCAGGTAGGGGGAGAGCAGCCGTGGCACCGGCCTACAACCAGAGAAAGTTCGACCTGAAGATCGTCGACCAGGAGTACCTGTTCGGGAACTTCTCCTGCGCCGCCGGCTGTCCGGTCTACACCCACGCCGGCGAGTACGTGCAGGCGATCGCCGAGGGCGATTTCGAGCGCGCCTACGCGGTGGCGCGCGGCCCCAACGTCTTCGCCTCGGTGTGCGGCCGCACCTGCTCCCATCCGTGTGAGCAGCAGTGTCGCAAGGGGGTGGTGGCAAAGCGGCCGATCTCGATTCGGGCGCTGAAGCGATATGTGACGGAGAAGTACGGGGTGGAGATCACCCGCAACCTGCAAAAGAGCCTCTCGTTTTCCACCGCCCCGGGCTCCACCCACCCCACCCCCAACGGCCACAAGGTGGCGATGGTCGGTGCCGGTCCAGCGGGCATCTCGTGCGCCCACGACCTCGCCCGCCTCGGCTACGAATGCCACGTCTACGAGCGGCTCGAGGTCCCCGGCGGGATGCTCTACGTCGGGATTCCCGAGTACCGCCTGCCGCGCGAGCTGATCAAGAACGAGGTGGCGGCGGTGGAGCTGCTCGGGGTACAGATCCACTACGGCCAGGAGTGCGGCAAAGACTTCACCGTCCAGTCGCTCTTTGACGACGGCTGCGAGGCGGTCTTCCTTGGCATCGGCGCCCACCTCGGCCGCGGCTTGCCGATCCCCGGCAAGGAGCTTCAGGGGATCCACGTCGCCGTTCCCTTCCTGCGCGACGCGGCCCTCTACCGGCCGATCGCGGAGCTGGGCGAGCGGGTGTTGATCATCGGCGGCGGCAACGTCGCGATGGACGTGGCGCGCACCACCATCCGGGTGAAGCCGGAGGTGAAGGAGGTGCGGATCACCTGTTTGGAAAGCCGCGACAAGATGCTCGCCTTCCCCTGGGAGCTGGAGGAGGCCATGGAGGAGGGGGCGACCCTCGACGCCGGTTGGGGGCCCCTGGAGTTTGTCGGCGAGAAGGGCCGGCTCACCGGCGTGCGGATGAAGCAGATCGCCTCGATCTTCGACGCCGCGGGCAAGTTCAACCCAGAGTACGTGGAGGGGAGCGAGACGATCTTCGCCTGCGATACCTGCGTGCTGGCCATCGGCCAGGGGATCGACACCACCTTTCTGACCGCGGCGGATGGGGTAAAGGTGGGGCCACGCGGCAACATCGAGACCAATCCACAGACGATGCAGACCTCCAACCCGCGCGTCTTCTGCGGCGGCGACGCGGCCTTCGGGCCTAGGCTGGTGATCGATGCGGTGGCCGAGGGGAGCCGGGCGGCGCGCGGCATCGACGAGCTGATCCAGGGGCGGTCGCGGATCATCAAGCTGTGGTCCTCCACCGAGGTCCCCAACTTCCACGTCAGCCCGCTGATCGACCTTGACGCCAAGCGGCCCGAGGTCTTTGCGATGGCGGCGGACTACGACTACCGCCCGCGCATCGAGCCGCTCACGATCTCCTTCGACGATCGTCACAACTGGAAAGAGGTGGAGCAGGTCTACTCGCAGGCGGATGCGCGCGCCGAGGGCAACCGCTGCCTGCGCTGCAACTTCAACACCGTCTTCTCGTCGGCCACCTGCATCCTGTGCGGCGGCTGTATCGACGTCTGCCCGGAAAACTGTCTGTCGATCATCGACGTCGCGCAGATCCACGCCGCCACCGGGTCCGCCATGGAGCAACTCTTGGCGGCGCGCTACGCGGGTGAGGCGGCGCCGAACGGCGCGGCCATCATCAAGGACGACGCCCGGTGCGTGCGCTGCGACCTCTGTGTCCGGCGCTGCCCCACGGACGCGATCACCATGGAGCGGTACGAGGAAAGGGAGGTGGCTCTCGATGTCTGATCCCACTGTCGAGCCGGAGTTCAGCTACGACCAGTTTTCCCGCCGGGACTTCTTCACCTTGGTGGGCGGGGTCGCCATGGCCGGCACCTTCGGCGCCGCCTTGGTGGCGTCGTTCCGCTACATGTGGCCGAACGTCCTCTACGAGCCGCCCACCCGCTACAAGATTGGCCCCCCGGCCGAGTACCCGGTGGGGGTCAACTTCGTCGCCGACCAGCGGATCTTCGTGGTCCGCGGGGTCTACGGCCTGCAGGAGAACGAGTACCGGGTGGTGTCGGCGATCTGCACCCACATGGGGTGCACCCCGAAGTGGGTGCAGGCGAACGAGCGCTGGGAGTGCCCGTGCCATGGCAGTCAGTTCAACACCCTCGGGGTGAAGGTGGCCGGGCCGGCGCCGCGGCCGCTGCCGTGGTACGAGGTGAGCATGGGCAACGACGGCCGCTTGCTGGTGGACCAAAACAAGGTGGTCGCCGCCGACTTCAAGCTGAGTGTGTGACGGCCTGGACCCGCGGGCGGGGGGAGCGCCACCGAGGAGTGAGGAGGAAGAGATGAGCCGCGTCGCCGATGTCCTGTTCGCCAACCGGGTGTGGAAGTCCGTCTTCCGCCACGGCTATCCAAGCAACCCGCGCAACCGTGCGGAGGTGATGTTTCAAAACGTCTTCCTCCACATCCAGTCGGTGAAGGTCTTCAAGCGGAGCCTGCAGGTGAGCGCCACCTTTGGCCTCGGGTTGACCCTCGCCTACCTCTTCCTCCTCCTCACCCTCAGCGGCTTTTTGCTGATGTTCTACTACGTCCCGGAGGTGCACCGCGCCTACGCGGACATGAAGGACCTGGAGTTTGCGGTGAGCTTCGGGGTGGTGCTTCGGAACATGCACCGGTGGGGTGCCCACGCGATGGTTGCCTTCACCTTCTTGCACATGGCGCGGATCTTTTACACCGGCGCGTACAAGGCACCGCGGGAGTTCAACTGGCTGATTGGCATCCTGTTGCTGGTCATCACCCTCTTCCTCTCCCTCTCCGGCTACCTCCTGCCGTGGGACCAGCTCGCCTACTGGGCAATCACCATCGTGTCCAACCTGATCCGCACGACGCCGCCGGCCGACATCGTCGGCGCCGGCGCCAGCTATTTCGTCCTCGGGGGCACCCAGATCGGGCAGAACACCCTGATCCGGTTCTACGTGATGCACGTCTTTGGCCTGCCCGCCATCGCCGGAATCTTGATGGTGGTGCACTTCTGGCGGATCCGGAAGGACGGCGGTCTGGCGCGTCCGGACGAGAGCAACATCCCCTTGCGCTAGCACCGGGCCGGGCGGTCTTGGCGAGTTGCGCAGGCGGGACTCGAGGGAGGCAGCGATGGCAGCGAAGCCGATGGACAACATGAAGTCGTACGGTCTGATGAACCTGGTGCAGGGGAAGAGCCCGGCGATCCAGAAGGACCCGTACGACATGGTGATGAGTTGGCCCCACCTTCTCTTCCGCGAGGTGGTCCTTTTCCTCATTGTCCTAACGATCATCATGGGGATGTCGATCCTGTTCAACGCGCCCCTGGAGGAGATGGCGGACCCGAAGAACACCCCCAACCCGGCCAAGGCGCCGTGGTACTTCCTCGGCTTACAAGAGGCGCTCTCCTGGGGTCCGCCGGTCCTCGGTGGGATCGTCTTCCCGACGGTCCTTGCCGGCTTGCTCATTGCCGTGCCGTACCTCGATCGGTCGCGCGACGGCATCGGCGTCTGGTTTCACCCCAAGCGGCGGACCATCAACATCCTCTTTACCGTGGGGATGGTCCTGTGGTTTGGCCTGATCGTCGTGGGGACCTTCCTGCGTGGCCCCAGTTGGGAGTTCTTCTGGTTCTGGGAGCCGTGGCCCATCCACTGAACCGGGCGGGCGGGGCCGTTGTGTGAACAGCGAGGCCGGGGCGTGACCGCGGCCATCGGGAGAGGCGGATGAGCACGAGCGTGGGCATCGTCATTGCGGTTCTGGTCCTGGCGGCGATCGCCGTCTTGCTGAAGATGAAGGCGTGGCGCCCCCTCTTCTTTGTCTTGGGGCTGGTGGTCTTCGGTCTCTTCTGGGGCCAGGTGGTGAAAGACCAGATTCACCCGTACGACGCTTACCAGCAGGAGTACCGGCAGCGGCTCGTGGAGCTCGCTGGCGGCGACCCGGCCAAGGTCGACTTCAAGCCCGGGATCGTTCAGCGCTACATCCCGGCACTCAACCGCAGCGACCGGTGTGAGACCTGCCACCTCGCTGTCGACAACCCGCGCTTCAAGGACGCGAAGCAGCCCTTCACCACCCACCCAAATATCTCGACCCATCCGCCGGACCGGTTCGGATGCACCGTTTGCCACGAGGGCGTCGGGATCTCCGTCGACCTCCGCGGCGCCCATGGCCACCAGGAGAACTGGCGCAACCCGGTTCTCGACAAGCGGCTCGTCCAGTCGCGTTGCGTCCAGTGTCACGAGCGCGGTGCGGCGCTCACCGGCTCCAGCCTCTACGCCCAGGGGGAGATCCTGTTCAACCGGGTTGGCTGCCTTGGCTGTCACCCGGTGAAGGGGCAAGAGCTGGAACGGCTGCCCGGGCCCGACCTGAGGATCCTCCCCAACAAAATGCAGCTCGACTGGCTGGCCGGCTGGCTCAAGGATCCGAACAGCTACCTCAAGAAGAGCTACATGCCGAACTTCGAGCTGAGCGACGACGACGTGAAGGCGATCACCTCCTACCTCGTTGCCTCCGCCCGTGGCTACCTGGCCGACCAGGGCGTGCCGAGTCTCGGCCGCGACGTCCCCACCGATCCCACGAAGGTGGCCGAGGGTAAGCAGCTCGTTCTGTCGGTCGGCTGCTTGGGCTGTCACAACATCGACGACGCTGTCCTGGTGGACGAGGCCGGTCTCGACCCGACGGTGCGCGAACGCAACTTCGGCCCTGACCTGGCGCGCACCGGCGACAAGCTCCACGGCCAGTGGATCAAGGAGTGGGTCCTCAACCCGCAGGGGCAGGACCCGAAGACCACCATGCCCAACATGCGCCTTAGCCCGAAGGAGGCCGAGGCGATCGCCGCCTACTTGCAGCAGAAGGGTGACTCCACGGTGGCGAAGATCGACCTCGCCGCCGAGCCCGACAACGCCGAGCTGGTGGCGCGGGGCAAACAGCGGATCGAGTGGTTCAACTGCTCCGGTTGCCACCCGATCGCCGGCTTTGAGGGGCGCGCCTTCTACGGCCCCGAGCTCACCTTCGAGGGCGACCTGGACTACTTCCGCCTCGCCTTCGATTTGAAGAAGGAGGAGATGGTTGAGCGCGACGAGAAGGAGAAGGTCCAGAGCCACCTCCATGTGGCCAACTTCGTGCGCATGAAGCTGGAAGATGCGCGCCAGTTCCGGCCGGAGCTACTGAAGATGCCCAACTTCCACTTCTCCCCCCAGGAGGTGGAGGCGCTCACCGTCTACGTCACCTCCCTCAAGGCGCGGGTCTACCCGGCGTCGTTCCACGTCGAGATGGACGACCGCCGCAAGGCGATCTCCCGTGGCCGCGAGATGTTCGCCCGCTACAACTGCCGCGGTTGCCACGAGCTCGACCCCGCGGCGCCGCGCTCCTCCGGCCACCTGCGCGCCTATTACGCGGGTGAGGCCAAGGCCCTGGCGCCGCCGGTCCTCCACGGTGAGGGACGCAAGGTCCAGCCCCTGTGGGTCCAGGGCTTCATGCAGCGCCCGATCACCCTGCGGCCGTGGCTGGCCGTGCGCATGCCCACCTTCGGCCTCAGCGATGGCGAGGCGGAGACCCTCTCCGCCTACTTCATCGCCCTGGAGGAGAGTCAGCACCCGTTTTACGGCGTCGATTCCGGCAACCTCGACCCGGTCTCCGTGGCCGAAGGCAAAGAGCTCTTGATGCGCTTCAAGTGCCTCAAGTGCCACGTCCTCGGTGCGGAGATCCCGAAGGACAAGGCACCCAACGAGCTCGCCCCCAATCTGGAGCTCACCAAGAGCCGCCTGCGTCCGGCATGGATCGACGAGTGGCTCACCGATCCCCAGGGGTTCCAGGCGGGGACCCGCATGCCC
The DNA here is from genome assembly GCA_001873295.1 of Nitrospirae bacterium CG2_30_70_394. Classification (GTDB taxonomy): domain Bacteria; phylum CG2-30-53-67; class CG2-30-53-67; order CG2-30-70-394; family CG2-30-70-394; genus CG2-30-70-394. The sequence goes on from MNYW01000083.1 coordinate 25,651, forward strand.
AACTTCTTCTTCTTCGACGAGATCGAGGACGAAAACGGCGAGGCGGTCCTCGACGCCGCCGGCAACCCGAAGCTCGACTACACGAACGACACGGCCAAGGACAACCTCGCCCAGATCCACAAGATGCGCGACTACCTCATGACCCTCGACGCCGCCGAGGCGCGCCAGATGTGGTCGCGCCTTGGAAGCGGCGGTGACGCGGCGCAATGAAGTCCGCTTGTCTAGCCGCGTCGATCCATCAACCGTGATCTGTCCGCACCCTGACCACCATTCGTCGCGACATCGTGTCGCGGCGTGACCCCAGGAGGAGTAGCCATGAGTAGACACCCTGTCCTTTCCACCACCGCCACCCTCGCCATGGCCCTCGGCCTCGCCGCCTCGCCGGCGAGCGGAGGCGACCTCAGCGGCAAGATCACCTACAAGGGCACCCCGCCCGCGGCGTCCATGCTGGACACCAAGTCCGACCCGGTCTGCCTCAAGGCCCACGGCACCATCCCCTCGGAAGAGGTGGTGGTGGGCGCGGGTGGCGGCCTGCAGAACGTCTTCATCTACGTGAAGGAGGGGCTGGCGGGACAGAAGTTCGAGCCCACCGCAAACGCGGCGACCCTCGACCAGCAGGGGTGCCAGTACCGGCCCCACGTCCTCGGGGTGATGGCCGGGCAGAAGATCGACATCCTCAACAGCGACGAAACCCTGCACAACGTCCACCCGGTCCCCAAGGACAACCGCGAGTGGAACCTCGCCATGCCCTTCAAGGGGCAGAAGGTGACCAAGAAGTTTTCCAAACCGGAGATTGGCATCCACGTCACCTGCAACGTCCACGGCTGGATGAGCAACTACATCTGCGTGGTCGACAACCCCTTCTTCGCGGTCTCTGGAAACGACGGCACCTTCACCATCGCCGGCCTCCCGGATGGTGACTACACCCTCGCCGCCTGGCACGAGAAGTTTGGCGAAAAGACCGCCAAGGTCACCGTCAAGGGCGCCACCGCCACCACGTTCAGCTTCGAGTAGAGCCGCCGGCCGCCGGCCGCGGAGCAAGATCAGCCCCCCGGACTCCCTGAGCCCGGGGGGCTTTTGTTGTGGCTCGTGCCCGCGGAGAGATCCACCCCACGACGCCGGCGCGGTTGTCCCTTTTGCCTTCGCGGGAGGCTGGGTCTTGTGGGTCAGACGCCGATGCGGCGGAGGCGGAGGATGGGGTTTTCGGGGAGGGCGGGGTCGGGGAGGTCGATCTCTGCCTCCAGCCACCAGGTGCCATCGCCGGCGGGATCGAGGAGGGTCTGGGTGCAACGCCAGCGGCGCGGGGGGTTCTCGTGCAGGGTGGTGAGGTGGGGGCGGCGGGCGGCGGGGGTGAAGAGGATCTCGCCGTACTCGGCGAAGTAAGGGGCGAGGGCCTCCTCGATCCGGCGGGCGTCCCACGGATCCGCCTCGTCGGGACAGAGGCAGGTGGCCGCCTCCTCGTAGTCGCGCTCCGCCAGGGCGCCCACCAGGCGGTGGAGCTCGGTGCGCACCCGGGCAATAAAGGCGCGCGGGTTGCGGTGGGGGTTGAGGGATACCGGTTCGGCCGCCGGCGTCGCCTCCGGGTGGAGGCGGCGCTCCGGGTGTTGCATCTCCTCCCACTCCTCCAGCAGGGAGGCGTCGGCGGTCTCCAAGAGCGCGCGCACGTAGGCGACGATCTCGTCCACCGCATCGTCCTTGTACACATCGGGGACCGTGTGGCGGAGGCAGTTGTAGACCTGGCTCAGGTAGCGCAGGAGGACCCCCTCGGCGCGGGCGATGGCCAGGTAACGGACGTAGAGGGGGAAGGTGTAGAGCCCCTCCACCATCTCTCGCGCCACCCCCTTGGGGCGGATGTTCTCCCCCGCCACCCACGGGTGGTGGGCGGCGAAGCGGTTGAAGAGGGTGTAGATCTGCTCGGCGTTCGGCTTCGGGTAGGTGACCTCCTCCAGGCGCGCCATCCGCTCGTCGTACTCCACCCCCTCCGCCTTCAGGCGGCCGATCAGCTCGTCCTTGGCGTGGCGGATCTGGCCGTAGAGAACCGCCTGGGGGTTTTCGAGGATCGACTCCACCAGGGAGAGGAGGGCGAGGGGATAGCCGGGGTCGTCGCGATCGAGCTCGGCGAGGGCCGAAACGAGGAAGAGGGAGAGGGTGGTATGGAGTGAGAAGTCGTGCTGCAGGTGGCTGGCGAGCCGCAGGTCGCTGGTGGGGCGGCCGGGGCGGCGGGCGACGGTGATGATCCCGGCGCCGCGCAGGGAGCGGAACAGGGTGGCGGCGCGCCGCCGGTGGTAGCGCTTGGCGCCGTCGCCGTCGTGGGCGTGGCGGATCAGGTCGATGACCGCGCCGTAGCCGCCGGCGCGCTCGTGGTGCTCGATGCCGTGCTGGAGGCGCTGGAGGAGCAGCCCGTGGGTGATCTCGAAACGCGACTCGAGGGGTTCGGGGGGCTGGCTGGTGAGGCGCACGAAGGTCGCCTCGTTCCAGTTCACGAACCCCTTGGGTGCGGCCCGTTTGACGACCCGCCGCTTGTTGCCCTCCGCCACCTTCGCCACCGCCCGTTTGTTGGCGATGGTGTGTTCCGGCGCCTGGGCCACCACCCAGCCCGCGTCGTCGAACCCCTTGCGGCCGGCGCGGCCGGCGATCTGCAGAAAGTCGCGCACAGAAAGCAGCGCAACCTTGTCGCCGTCGTACTTCGAGAGGCGCGAGAAGAGGACCGTGCGGATCGGGATGTTCACCCCGACGCCCAAGGTGTCGGTGCCGCAGATCACCTTCAGCAGCCCTGCCTGCGCGAGCCGCTCCACTAGCCGCCGATAGCGCGGCAACAAGCCGGCGTGGTGGACGCCGATGCCATGGCGCAGAAAGCGGGAGAGCTCCTTGCCGTACGGGGTGTCGAGGCGCACGCCGGTGAGTTCCTTGCCGAGGGCGCGCTTCTGCTCGGCGTCGGTGATCTTCGCTGAGGTGAGCGCCTGGGCCTGGTCGGCGCAATCGCGTTGGGTGAAGTGGACGATGTAGATCGGCGCCCGCTGGCTCTCGACCAGCGCCTCGACGGTCTCGTGGATCGGCGTCTCGCGGTACTCGAAGGTGAGCGGCACCGGCCGCTCCACCGCGCTCACCTCGGCGACCGCACGGCCGGTGCGGGCGGTGAGCCGCTCGCGGATCGCCGCGGTGTTGCCGAGGGTGGCGGACATGAGGAGGAAGGTAGTGGCCGGCAGGGCCAGCAGCGGCACCTGCCACGCCATGCCGCGGTCGCGGTCGCCGTAGTAGTGAAACTCGTCCATCACCACATAGGGCGCGTCCACCTCGTCGCCGCGGCGCAGCGCCTGGTTGGCGAGGACCTCGGCGGTGCAGCAGCAGATCGGGGCATCGGGGTTGATCGTCGCGTCTCCCGTCTGCATCCCGACCCGCTGCGGGCCGAAGGTGGCGCACAGGGCGAAGAACTTCTCGTTCACCAGCGCCTTGATCGGCGCGGTGTAGATCGACCGGCTCTGCTCGCTCAGCGCCTTGAAGTGCAGCGCCGTGGCGACCAGCGACTTGCCCGAGCCGGTGGGGGTGGCGAGGACCACGTGGTGGCCGGCGAACAGCTCGAGGATCGCCTCCTCCTGCGCCGGGTAGAGGGTGAGCCCCTGACCCGCCACCCAGGTGAGGAAGCGGTCGAGGACGTCGCCGGCGGCGAGGTGGCTCCCTTCCGGGAGGAGGTCGGCGAGGGTGGCCATGGCGGGGAGAGAGGGGGGGGAAAAAGGGCGGGCAGCGGGGATGGGGCGAAGGGTGGAGGAAGAGGTGGGGAAAAGGTCGGTCCGGTGGGCTTCGGATCGTTTGGGGGCGCAGGCAGCGGGGATGGGGTGGGGCGGGTGGGGCGATCCGGCGGGCTCCACCGCTCACGCCAACCTCTTTTGCCGGCTACCCCGCGGTCGTGGCGCGCGGCGCGTTCACTCCCCGGTGAGGTGGGCAGCTTCGGTCTCCGCCGCCGCGTCGGCCAGGGCGACGCGGTTGCGGCCACCGTGCTTGGCCTGATAGAGGGCGCCGTCGGCGCGCGCGATGAGGGCCTCGCCGCTCACCGGGTGTTCCACGTCGAGGCGGGAGAGGCCAATGCTGATGGTGATCGGCCCGGCCTCCGGCGGGAGGGCGAAGGGGTGGCTGGAGACGGTGGTCAGCAGCCGGTGGGCGAGGCGGAGCGCCTCGGTCTCGTCGGTGTAGGGGAGGAGGATGACGAACTCCTCGCCGCCGTAACGGGCGGAGATATCACTCGCCCGCAGCCCCGAGCGGATCAACTCGGCGATGGTCCGTAGCACCCGGTCGCCGGCCGGGTGGCCGTAGGTGTCGTTCACCCGCTTGAAGTGGTCGATGTCGATCATCATCAGCGACAGGGGCAGGCGGTGGCGGCGGGCGGCGCGCAGGTACTCCGCCAACCGCTCGAAGAAATAGCGCCGGTTGTACATGCCGGTGAGCTCGTCGGTGACCGAGATCGCCTCCAGGCGGAGGTTGAGCCCCTCCATCAGGGTCGCCTGCGCCGCCGCCTCCCGCTGCTCGCGGACGATCGCGTCGAAGGCGCGACCGAGGAGATAGCCGGCGATGGCGAAGCAGAGCCCCGAGCCGAGGGTCATGTAGCCATAGAGGAGGGCGTGGTTGGCGAGCTCGACCTTCACCTCCGGCCACGACCACAGCCCCTGGTGGGGAATCTGGAGGATGAACCAGCCAAGCGGCGCGATGAACGCGATGGCGACGCCCAGAAGCGGAAAACGCCACCGCCGGGGAATGGGGTCTCTGACGCGATCCGCGGCCATGGCGCTACTTTCCCGTGGTCCAGGCCGTCCGTCAAAGCGGCGTGGTCGCCCACGCCCGGGGACGCCAAGGAGAGCGACCGGTCGTGACCTCGGCGTCTGTGCGCGAGACCCGCCTTCCAGCCCCGCGCCTCGCCCGATTGCTGCGCCCGCGACGCCCACCCCTTTCTACCTTCAATTTCTCCTGCGTTGAGTCGTCTGCCCCCCTTTCCGATTCGCGCCGATTCGCAGTGAATCGCGGCCCGCTCGACAAGCCATCTTCCCTCCCCCTTTCTACTTCCTACTTTCCTTTGCGCGAGCCCTGCCTTGTGGGCCGCGGCCGAAAGCAAAGGGCCCGGGGGTCGATCGACCCCCGGGCCCCGGGTGCTACGGCTTGGGTGGGTGAGTTGCGCCTTAGGCGCTCACCGGCCCCTCTTCGGGCGGGGTCTCGGGCGGCGGTGCGGCGGCCTGCTGTTCGCGTCGCAGCCGCGCCTTCTGCTTCGCCTCCTTGAAGGTCCGCTTCTTCTCCCGTACCTCCTGGTGCTGGAGGTGGTTGAAGAGGTAGATCGGGACCATCACCAGGGAGAGCAAAGTGGAGGCGCCGGTCCCCCAGATCAGGGAGGTGGCGAGGCCGTTGAAGATCGGGTCGAGGAGGATGACGAAGGCGCCGACGAAGACCGCCGCGGCGGTGAGGAAGATCGGCATGGTCCGCAGGGCGCCGGCCTCGATGCAGGCGTCGCGCATCGACATCCCCTCCTCACGGCGCTCCATGGCGAACTGCACCACCAAAATCGAGTTGCGGACGATGATCCCGGCCAGGGCGATCATCCCCATCATCGAGGTGGCGGTGAACCAGGTTCCGGTGAGCCAGTGGCCGGGCATGATCCCCACCAGGGTGAAGGCGATCGGCGACATGATGACGCCGGGCACGGAGAAGGAGCGGAACCAGCCCACCAGCAGGACCCACATGACGAGTAGGGCAATGCCGAAGGCGCCACCCATGTCGCGGAAGGTCTCGACGGTGGTGTGCCACTCGCCGTCCCACTTCACCACCACATCCTTCTCCGTCTTCGGCTGGAGGAAGAGGTGCTGCTTGATCGGCCGCCCCGCTGGGGTGGTGATCTCCTGAATCGGACCCCACATGTTGATGAGGGCGTAGACCGGCGAGGCGTTGCGGCCGGCGACGTCGCCGGTGACGTAGATCACCCGTTGGAGGTTCTCGTGGTAGATCGACTTCTCCTCCACGGAGCGCTCCACCTTGACCAGCTCGGCGAGGGAGATCACCCGACCCGACGGCGTCGGCAGGCGGATCTCCTTCAGGGCCTCCACGGAGTTGCGCCGCGCCACCGGGAAGCGCAGGTGGATGGGGACCGGGGCGAGCTCGCCGCTGAGGCGCAGGTGGGAGATGTCCATCCCCGCCATCGCCATGCGCAGGGTCTTCACCACCATCTCTTTGGAGAGCCCCACCTGGTTCACCTTCTCGTCGTCAACGACGAGCGTGTCTTTTGCCTGGTCGTCCTCGTAGTACCAGTCCACGTCCACCACGTCCTGGGTGTGGTCGAAGACCTCGTGGACCTGCTTGGCCACCGCCACCTGGGACTCACGGTCGCCGCCGTAGATTTGGCAGACGAGGGTGGAGAGGTTGGGCGGGCCGGGGGGCGGCTCGAGCACCTTGATCCGCGCCCCATACTTGTCGGCGATCGCGTGCAGGGCTGGCCGGACACGGGTGGCGATGTCGTGGTTCTGCTCGGTGCGGAACCGCTTGTCGACGATGTTCACCTGGATTTCGGCGACGTTGGACCCCTCGCGCATGAAATAGTGGCGTACCAGGCCGTTGAAGTTGAAGGGCGAGGCGGTGCCGGCATAGATCTGGTAGTCGGAGACCTCGTTTACCGTGCGCAGGTAGTCGCCGAGCTCCATGGCGACCCGCGTGGTGTCTTCGAGGGTGGTCCCCTCGGGGGTGTCGATGACGACGCTGAACTCGCTCTTGTTGTCATACGGCAACAGCTTGACGAGCACCATCTTGGTCCCCACCAACCCCATTGCCGCCATCATCATCACCATCACCGTGAGATAGCAGATCCACTGTAAGCCGCGGTGGTCGAGGATCGCCCCCATGGTCCGCTGGTAGAAGTGGTAGTAGGCGGTCTGCTTGGCGTAGTCGGCGTGCGACTCCTCTACATCGGTGCGCCGCCGGGTGGTGATCGGTTCGGGCTCGTAGTGTTTGAGGAACTTGTTGGCGCACCACGGCGTCACCATCAGGGCAACTGCCAGGGACATGAGCATGGCGGCGGAGGCGTTCACCGGCATGGGGCGCATGTAGGGCCCCATGAGGCCGCCCACCACCGCCATCGGCATGAGGGTGACGATGACCGTGAAGGTGGCAAGGATCACCGGCGGCCGCACCTCGTTCACCGCGTAGATGATCGCCTGGATCGGCGGCAGCCTGCGCATAGAGAAGTGGCGGTGGATGTTCTCCACGTCGACGATCGGGTCATCTACCAAGATGCCGATCGACATGATCAGGGCGAACAGGGTCACCCGGTTCAGGGTGTAGCCGATGGACCAGCTCCAGAAGAGGGTGATCGACAGCACCACCGGCACTGCGATGAGCACCACCAGCGCGTCGCGCCAGCTCAGAAAGACGCCCACCAGGAGGATGACCGAGACGGTGGCGATCCCGAGGTGGAAGAGGAGCTCATCCGCCTTGTGGCCAGCGGTGAAGCCGTAGTTTCGGGTGAAGGTGTAGTGGACGTCCTCGGGGATGAGCTGGGAGCGGATCTGTGCCAGCTTCTGCTCCACCGCCGCGGCGGCGTTCACCGAATTCGTCCCCTTCTTCTTGGCGACCGTGATCGTCACCCCGGGGATGGTGTGGCCGTGTGCATCCGCGGGCCATTCGATCGTCTTGCCCAGGGCCTCTTCCTCGGCCTGGTATTGGGGACCGACGCCGAACAGGACGTAGTTGTCGACCTCCCCTGGACCGTCCTCAATCTCGGCCACGTCGCGCAGATAGACCGGCCTGCCCTGGAAGGTCCCCACCACCAGGTTGCCCACCTCGCGGGCGTTCTGCAGGAAGGTACCCGCGTCCACCAGCAACTCCTGGTCGTTCACCTGGAACTTGCCCGCCGGCATCGACCAGTTCGCCGCCTGAACCACCTGCGCGATCTGCGGCGGCGAGGTCATGTGGGCCGCCATCTTCTGGGAATCGAGGATGACGCGGAGGGTGCGCGGCCGGCCGCCGATGATGTCGACCTCCGCGGCGTCGGGGATCTGGGCGAGCTGGTCGGCGATCGGCTGGGCCATGCGCCGCAGGTCGTAGTCGCCGTAGTTTTCGCTGTACAGGGTGACCGCGACCTGTGGGACGTCGTTGATGTCCCGCAGCTTGATCATCACCTGCACCATCGGGCTGCCCGGGGCGAAGCTGACTCCGCCGCCCGGCGCCTTGTCGATGTTGTTGAAGATCTTGTCGTAGAGCTGAACGAGGGAGCGCTGCTGGTCGGAGTTGACGTAGAAGCGCGCGGTAACCACACCATAGTTGGCGTGGCTCATGGAATAGACGTACTCCACCGGGAAGTCGTCGATTCCCCAAATCAGCCGTTCGAGCGGCTTGACGACCTGGGACTCCACCTCCTCGGCGGAGGCACCTGGTACCGCGACGATGATGTCCACCATCGGCACCACAATCTGCGGATCCTCCTCGCTCGGGGTCACGAGGACCGCGAAGAGGCCGAGGATCAGGGCGGTGCCGATGAATAGCGGCGTCAGCTTGCTGGTCGTGAAATAGCCGACCAGCTTGCCGAGGAAGGTCTCGTCGGTCGTGTAGTGGGCCATGACCTACATCGCCTCCATGATCGGGCTGCCGTCTTCCACCTCGTTCAGCTTGTTGAGGACGATGCGTTCCCCTGCCTTGAGGCCGGCGATGATCTCGACCTGCGAGTCGCTACTGCGGCCGAGGCGGACGAAGCGGAGGTGCGCCTTGTTGTCAGCCCCCACCACGAAGACGCTGGTGAACTGGTACCACCGCTTCACCGCGTCGCTTGGGATGTAGATCGACTCCGCCCCTTGGCCCACCGCGAAGGTGGCGCGACCAAACATGCCCGCCTTCACCACCGTGGTCTCGGGGAGGTTGACCCGCACCATGTAGGTGCGGCTCATGGGATCCACCGACGGGATAACCTCGCTCACCGCCAGTTGGCTTGCCAGGCCGGCAGACTCGATCTCGACGTTCACCGCCTGTCCCTGGACCACCTGCGCCCCCTCGTCCACCGGCACCGTCAGGCGATAGGTGCGCGCCTCAATGGTGAACAGCGGGTGGCCGGGGGCGGCGAGGTCACCCACGTCCGCCATCTTCTGGGTGACCCGGCCGTCGAAGGGGGCCTTGACCACCGTGTAGTCCTGGTAGATCTCAGCGGACTTGAGCCCCGCCTCCGCCTGGCTCTTCTGCGCTTCGAGGGCCGCGATCTGCGCCTCCGCCTGGGCAACCATCGCCTGGGCGCCGGCATAGGCAGCGTTCACATCGTCGAGCTCCTTCTTCGCAAAGGAACCCTCGCCGTAGAGCTGGTTGAACCGCTCGTGGTGGGCGGTAGCCGCGATGAGCTGCGCCTCGGCCGCCCGCTTCGCCGCCCGGGCCACCTCGATTCCCTTGGAGGCCGCGTGTACCCCGGCGTTGGCCTGGGCAACCTTGGCGCTCACCTCGCCATCGTCGAGGACGCACAAGACCTGGTGGTGGCTCACGTCGTCGCCCTCCCGGACCTTGATCTCCTTGATCTTGGCCATGATCTGCGGCGCTACCTGCGCCACCTCGTGCGACTCGACGGTACCCATCACGGTCACCGTGCGTGAGGGCGCGGACTGCTGCACCGTGCCCACCTTCACGTCGGTCACCGTCATGGCGGCGTCGGGCGTCTCTCCCGCCTCGACCTTGTCAGGACCAATGATCGGTAGGTTGCCCTGATCCCACCCGATCATCAGGTAGCAGGGGAAAACGAGGAGAAGGAAAAACTTGAGCCAGAAGCGCATGGGCCCCTCCCGGAGCTGGGCGGCGTGTCCAGGGAACACGCCGCGGGATACTGGTGACCGCGAAAATTATGAGATGACGGTTAGGCGGCGAGGAATGGATCGAGTCTGACAATGCACTCTACCGAGATCAAGATGGGAGATCTTCCCCCCGGGCGACTGCGCAACCCGAAGTCTGCCTCGCAATAGGCATACGAGAGCCCCCTGCTTAAGAATGGTTGCGAACTTTTTTTCCGCCCCCGCCCCAATCGCTACAGGGGCCGGGCTCGGGCGGCTAGCGGCGGCTAGTACGCGCCGCGATGCGGAAGGTAAGGAGGGCGCCGCGCACCCCGATGTGGACCGTGCCGCCGTGCAGCAGGCGGCCAAAGAGGATCTCGTCCGCCAAGGGTCGCTTCACCTCCTGGCCGATCAGGCGCGCCAGGGGGCGCGCCCCAAGGGTTGGGTCGTAGCCGCGCTCCGCCAGCCAGCGGCGCGCCGCCGGGGTGAGGACGAAGCGCACGGAACGGTCGGCAAGCTGCTGCTCGAGCTCGCCGATGAACTTCTCCACCACCTGCTCCACCACCGGTAGGGCCAGGGAGGCGAAGGAGACCACCGCGTCGAGGCGGTTGCGGAACTCCGGGGAGAAGGTATCGCGCAGCGCCTTCCTCTCGTCGCCTTGGTGACCCGCCGGGTTGAAGCCGAGGGGCGCGGCGGCAAGCTCACGCGCCCCGACGTTGCTGGTCATGATCAGGGTGACGTGGCGGAAGTCGGCGTGGCGGCCGGTGTTGTCCGTGAGGGTGGCGTGGTCCATCACCTGCAACAGGACGTTGAAGATGTCCGGGTGGGCCTTCTCGATCTCGTCGAGAAGGAGGACCGCGTAGGGGTTGCGCCGCACCTCCTCGGTGAGCTGGCCCCCCTGGTCGAAGCCCACATACCCGGGCGGCGCGCCGATCAGCCTTGAGACTGCGTGGCGCTCCATGTACTCGCTCATGTCGAAGCGCAGGAAGTGGATGCCGAGGCAGGAGGCGAGCTGGCGGGCCACCTCTGTCTTGCCGACGCCGGTGGGGCCGGTAAAGAGGAAAGAGCCGGTGGGCCGTTCCGGTGGCCCGAGGCCGGCGGAGGAGAGCTTGATGGCGGTGACCAGGGCGTCGATCGCCTTGTCCTGGCCGAAGACCACCGCCTTGAGCGCACCGGCGAGGTGCGCCAGGCGGTCACGCATTGCGGTCGACAGGGCGCGCGGCGGCAGGTGGGCGGCGGCCGCCACAACCTCCTCGATGTCGCCCCGTCCCACGCTCTGCTTGCGCCGCCCGGTCGGGCGCAGGGCAACCGCCGCGCCCGCCTCGTCGATCACGTCGATCGCCTTGTCGGGCAGGCGTCGCTCCTGCAGGTAGCGGGCGGAGAGCTCCACCGCGGCGCGCAGGGCAGGCGCCGTGTAGCGCACCCCGTGGTGCGCCTCGTACGCCCCCCGCAGCCCCTCGAGGATCTTCACCGCCTCCGCTGCGCTCGGCTCCCCCACGTCGATCTTCTGGAAACGGCGGGCGAGGGCGCGGTCGCGCTCGAAGTGGTTGCGGTACTCCTCGTGGGTGGTCGAGCCCATGCAGCGCACCTTGCCCGCGGCGAGCAGCGGCTTCAGCAGATTGGCCGCGTCCATCGACCCGCCGGTGGTGGCGCCGGCCCCCACGATGGTGTGGATCTCGTCGATGAACAGAATCGCGTTGTCCATCTTCTCAAGGGCCTGGATGACCGACTTCAACCGCTCCTCGAAATCCCCGCGGTAGCGGGTGCCGGCGAGCAGCGCCCCCATGTCGAGGGTGTAGATCGAGGCGGTCTGGAGCTGCGCCGGCACCGTGCCGGCGTGGATGCGCAGGGCGAGCCCCTCGGCCAGGGCGGTCTTGCCCACCCCCGGGTCGCCGACAAACAGCGGGTTGTTCTTCCGCCGCCGGCAGAGGGTGCGCACGGTCCGATCGAGCTCGACGCCGCGGCCGATGAGCGGGTCGAGCTCGCCCGCCGCGGCCCGTTCCACCAGGTTGGTGGTGAACTGCGCCAGGGGGTCGGTACGGCCACCCTCCTCCTCGGTGAGCTCCTCCTCTGCCGCCTCGCCCTCGCCGGGAAGGCCGTGGGAGAGGTAGCTCACCACCTCCAGCCGCTCGATCCCCTGCTGCTGGAGGAAGAAGACCGCGTGCGACTCCTCCTCGCTATACAGGGCGACGAGGAGGTCCACCGCCCGCACCCGCGCCTTGCCCGCCGCCTCCACGTGCAAGGCGGCGCGGTGGACCACCCGCTGGGTGGCGAGGGTGGGGATGGGGTTCGTCTCCGCCGCCTCGGGCAGCGGTCTCACCTCCTCCTTTAGGAAGCTCGCCACCTGGCGGCGCAGCGCCTCCGGGTTGCCACCGCACACCCGCACTGCCGCCGCCACCGTCGCGTCGTCGAGGAGGGTAAGAAGCAGGTGCTCCAGGGTGACGAACTCGTGGCGGGCGCCCTGCGCCGTCTCCGCCGCCCGCTGGTAGATCCGTTCCAGCTCCGAGGCATCCATCAGGCGGGCTCCATGGTGCACTTCAACGGGTGTTCCTGGCGGCGGGCATAGGCGGTCACCTGCGCCACCTTGGTTTCCGCCACCTCGCGGGTGAAGACGCCGGCAACCCCGACCCCGTTGCGGTGGACGTTCATCATGATTTCGTAGGCGCTCGCCTCGTCGAGGTGAAAAAAACGGGTGAGGAGCTCCACCACGAACTCCATGGTGGTGTAGTCGTCATTGTGCAGCAGCACCTTGTACATGGGCGGCCGCACCACCTGCGACCGCTCGCGAGTCCGTGTCTCGCCCTGCCCGCCGGGCCGCTCGTTGCCTGCCATGGCGCCAGTCTACCCGTGGAGCCCACCACACGGCAGCACCACACGGCAGCAGGTAAAGTAGCTTGGGGTCAGGTCTTTACTTTATACCCCTGGTCCAACACCGGACTCTGATGCGCCACGTCACCCCAATCCGCTGACCCCTGCGAAGGGGCGCGAAGGGGGAGGGGGCAGACGCAGTAAAAGGTAGGAAGTAGGAGGGGGAAGGAGGGAGGCGAGGGGGGGCGCGGGCGAACGGCCGGGCATGGGTTGTCGCCGGGAAGGCAGTCTCGCGCACAGAGACGGAGACGCGCGCGGAGGGGGTGGCGCCGGCGGTGAAGCAACCGGAGAACGGTGCGCGCCGGCGCGAAGGGGCGCCGCGGGTCGGGGACTTTTCGAGTGCGAGCGTGGGTTGCCAGCGCCGTGGCGGGCGCGGCCGTGCCCAGTGGGGTGGGGTTTGCCACGGTGGGGCTACCACGGCGCCGGCGCGGAGCAGCGATGGTCCCCCCCTTCACCAACGACCTGATCCACGAGACCAGCCCATATCTCTTGCAGCACGCCCACCAACCGGTGGCGTGGCGGCCGTGGGGGGAGGCGGCGTTGGCGGCGGCGCTCCAGCTCGATCGGCCGATCCTGCTATCCATCGGCTACGCCGCTTGCCACTGGTGCCACGTGATGGCCCACGAGTCGTTCGCGGACGCGGAGACCGCCCGCTTCATGAACGACCACTTCATCTGCATCAAGGTCGATCGCGAGGAGCGGCCCGACCTCGACCAGCTCTACCAGACCGCGTTGCAGCTCCTCACCGGGCGCGCCGGTGGCTGGCCCCTGACCCTCTTCCTCACCCCCGCTGGCGCGCCGTTTTTCGGCGGCACCTATTTTCCGCCCGCCGACCGCCATGGCCTCCCCGCCTTCCGCCGGGTCCTCGCCGGGGTGGCGCGCCACTACCGGGAGCAGCGGGGAGAGGCGGCGGCGGACGGCGGCCGGGTGGTGGCGGCGCTGGCGGAGATGGAGGCGGCGAGCCCGCCCGGGAGAGTCGGCGCGCCCCTCGTGGCCGGCGCGGTGGAGGAGATCGCCGCCCAGGTCGACCCGGTCCACGGCGGCGTCGGCGGCGCCCCCAAGTTTCCCCAGACCGCCTGCCTCACCCTGCTGTTGCGCGCCGGCGGCCGGGCGCGCGCGCTGGCGCTGCTCACCCTCGACGCGATGGCCGCGGGCGGCATCTACGACCACGTGGGTGGTGGCTTCGCCCGCTACTCGACCGACGAGCTGTGGCTCGTCCCGCACTTCGAGAAGATGCTCTACGACAACGGCCTACTCGCCGCCCTCTACCTGGAGGCGTACCAGGTGACCGGCAAGCGCGCCTACGCGCGGGTGGTGGAGGAGACCCTCCGCTATCTCCAGCGCAACCTCTACCGCGACGGCGGCGGCTTCTACGCCAGCCAGGACGCGGACAGCGAGGGGGTGGAGGGGCGGTACTACGTCTGGAGCCGCGCTCAGATCGACGCCCTTCTCGGCAGTGAAGCCGAGCTGTTTTGCCGCGCCTACGGGGTGAGCCAGGCGGGCAACTGGGAGGGGCAGAACATCCTCCATTTGGCCCGTTCGACCGCCGCGCTGGCGGCGGAGACGGGGGTAGCGCCTCCAGCATTGGACGAGCTTTTGGCCCGCGGCCGCGCGCGCTGCCTCGCCGCCCGCGAACAGCGCCCTGCCCCGTCCACCGACACCAAGGTGATCATGAGTTGGAACGGCATGGCGATCTCCGCCTGCGCCCGCGCCGCCCTCTGCCTCGATCTCGACTGGGCACTGGCGATGGCCACCGCGAGCGCCGACTTCCTGTGGGAGGCGAGTTGGCGCGCCGGCCGCCTCCACCGCACCTGGACCGACGGCGCGGCGCGCCACGATGGCGTCCTCGACGACTACGCCTACCTTGGCGCCGCCCTCCTCGACCTCTACGAGGCGACCGGTGAGGGGCGCTTCCTGGCGCGCGGGGCCACCCTCGGCGAGGCGATCGTCGACCGCTTCTTCGCCGGCGACGGAAGCGGCTTCTACCTCACCGCCGAGGATGACGACCGCCTCATCCACCGGCCGCGCGCGCGCCATGACCAGTCGATCCCGTCAGGGGCGGCGGCGGCGTGCGCCCTGCTCCTGCGCCTGGCGGTGTTCACCGACAACGCGCGGCTGCAAGAGGCGGCAGAGCAGACCCTCGCGCACCACGCCGGCGCCATGGCCGCCCAGCCGGTCGCCTACGCCGGTCTGTTGGCGTGCGTCGAACCCGTCCTCGATCCGCCCGTGGAGATCACCCTGGTGGGCGACCCAAGCGCGCGCCGCGCCTGGGTCCGCCGCCTTGCCCAGCTCCACCTCCCGCACCGTGGGGTCTGCCACCTGCCGTGCGACCCGCCGGTGGCCGGCGCCATCGCCGCCGGCAAAGAGGCCCAGGGCGGCGGGGTCACTTGCTACCTGTGTCGCCACACTACCTGCACCCCGCCGATGCGCCGCTGGGAGGAGCTGGAGCGGGCGCTGGCGGGTGGCTGACACCGGTGGCGGGATTGGGGACAATGGCGGTTTGCGGGCGCGGCGACCGGCCGCGACCGCGTTGGGTTCACCGCCGGGCCGTTGGGCGAGCGCCAGCCCACCGGGCTGGCCGGCGCCCGGGGGTTGGCGGGCAGATAGGTAGAAGAGAGCGAGAAACCATGAGCCCTGAGACCGCCGCGATCCCCGCCATCCATTTCGGCACCGACGGCTGGCGGGCGCCGCTCGGCTGCGGCCCCACCTTCCTGCAGGTCGGCAGGATCGCCGCGGCGGTGGCCGACTGGCTCGCCGAGGAGGGGTGGCACGGCCGGCCGGTGGCGATCGGCTACGACACCCGCCTGCTGGCTTCGGTGCTGGCGGAGGAGGCGGCGCGGGTCCTGGCTGGCCGCGGCGTTGCGGTGCGCCTCGCCAAGACCTTCATCCCGACTCCGTGTCTCTCCTACATGGTCACCGCCGAGACCTGCGCCGCGGGGCTGATGATCACCGCCAGCCACAACGCACCGAACTACATCGGGGTGAAGGTGAAGGCGTCCCACGGCGGCTCCATCGACGACGCTGCCGCGGCCAGGATCGCGGCGCGGGCCAGCACGCTGGTTGGGGCCGACCTGCCGCCGCTCACCACCACCTTCGACGGCCTCAAGCGGGCGAAGCAGATTTCCGTGGTGGATGAGCGGCGCGCCTACCTCGCCCACATGCTCCGTTGCCTCGGCCCGGTGCCCGAGCGACGGTGCAGCTTCTCCCTGCTCGCCAGCTCCATGCGCGGCGCCACCCAAGGGCTCTTGCCCCAGGCATTCGCCGACCGGGGGTTGAACATCAGCGAGATCGAGAACGAGCGCGACGTCACCTTCGGCGGCCGCAAGCCGGAGCCGGTGGCGGCCAACCTCGCGTTGGAGCGCAAGCTGCGCATCCTCTGGGATCGCGACGTGGTCTTCGTCACCGACGGCGACGGCGACCGCCTGGCGTTGATCGACGAGCGCGACCGGGTGCTCACCGCCCACGACCTCTTCCTCATCCTCCTTCGCCACCTGGTGGAGGTGCGCGGGCAGCGCGGCGCGGTGCTGCACGCGGTCAACCTGTCGCGCGCCATCCCGGCGATGGCGCGCCACTACGGCCTTCCCGAGCGGCGCGTCCCGGTGGGGTTCAAACACGTGGCCGCGGCGATGGTCAGCGGCGACGTTCTCATCGGCGGCGAGGAGGCGGGGGGGATCGGCATCCAGGGCTATCTCAAGGAGCGCGACGCGATCTACCTAGCGCTGTTGGTGGCGGAGGCGATGTGGGAGCGGCGCCAGCTCCTCGGCCGGATGGTGGATGAGTTGCGCGCGGAGTTTGGGGTTGGCCCGTACGAGCGGCGTGACCTCACCCTGACCGCAAGCGAGCGGGCGCGGGCGAACGAGCGGCTCGCCGGCGAGGTCCCGGCGACCTTGGGCGGCCGTGCGGTGGTCGAGGTCGATCGGATCGACGGCCTGCGCCTCACCCTCGACGACACCACCTGGCTCCTCGCCCGCCCGTCCGGCACCGAGCCTTTGGTGCGCCTCTACGCGGAGGCCGCCCCCGGCGGCGACCCCGCGCGCTGGCTCGACGCCGCGCAGGCGTGGCTCATCGCGCCGTAGGGGCGGGGCCGGGGTGGAGGTAGAAAGGGGGAGGGCAGAGGTGAGGGGGGGCGCGGACGCCGCGATCGGGAGGCGCGGGAAAGGGAAGATGGCTTGTAGAGCGGGCCCCGAACCACTGCGAATGGGCGCGAATCGGGGAGGGAAGGAGGCGAGGAACGCGCGGGAGGAGGTAGATAGAAAGAGGTGGGTGTCGCAAGCGAAGCAATCGGGCGAGGTGCGGGCCGGGAAGGTGCGCTCGCGCGGCGCCACCGCACCGGGGGGTGAAGCGCCGCCCCTTCCTACCTCCTACTACCTTCCTTTGCGTTGCGTTGTGTCCATCCCCCCTGGCTTCCGTCCTTCACCCCCCCCTCCCCCCTGTTGGTTACCTTCCCCTCCGCGCCTCTGCGCCTCTGCGCGAGCCCGTCTTTCCAGGCCCCACGGTGGTTGGCGATGCGGCTGGCGACGCCGGCGCACGAATCGACGCTACACTGGCGAGCGGGCGGCGAGCGGAGAGGGCGCGGCTCGGGAGGAGAGGCGATGGTGGAACGACCCGCAGGGGAGGTAGCGGCGGCTCAGGGCATCGCGGCGGTCCTCGCCGCGGAGCGCGACGCGCGGGACGCGGTGGCGGCGGCGCGCGTGGCGGCGGCGGAGATCGTCGCCGCGGGCCGGGCGCGGGCGCGCACAATCTTGGAGCGCGGCGAGCAGCGGCTCACCCGGGCGCGAGAGCGGGTCGAGGGGCGGGTCGCCGGGCGGATCGCCGCGTTGGAAGAGAAGGCGGAGCGCCTGCAAGGGCCGGTGGAGGTGGACGACGCCACCCTCCAGCGCCTGGCCGGTGCGGTGCAGCGGCTGGCGGCGGAGCTCACCGGGGGGGAGGCGTGAGGGCCACCTTTGCCTACGCCCAGGCGCGGATCGGCGCGCGGCTGGCGCGCCACCCGGAGGCGGCGGTGTGGGGTCATCTCGCCACCGCCCGCACGGTGGCCGCCTACCTGACCGCGGCGCGCCGCTCACCGGTGGCGCCGTGGCTCGCCAGCCTCGCCTCCACCGCCACCGCCCATGAGATCGAACGCACCCTGCGCGCCGAGGTACGGCGGGCGGTGGCGGAGGTGGCGGGCTGGGTCACCCCGGCGTGGCGACCGGCGGTGGGATGGCTGCGCCACCTGACGGTGGTGGAGCTGCTGGCGGGGGTGTGGAGCGGGGAGGCGGTGGCCTGGCTGGCGCCGGACCCCGCCCTCGCCGCCTATGGGGGCGGGGAGGGGGCCCTTGCTTCCCTCGGCCTGACCGAGGTGGCGGCGGCGGTGCGCGCGGGTACCTCGCCGCTCGCCGCCTGGCTCGACGGCTGGCAGAGGCGGTGGCCCGACGCCTCCCCAGCGCCGCTGGCCGATCGGTTACGCCGCCTGGGTTCGCCCTCTCTGGGGGCGGGCGACGCGGCACAGGGGGTGCGCCGGGCGCTCCTCCACCTGATCCACCGCCAGGCGGCGGAGCCGGTCGTCCCCCTTGCCTACCTCACCCTGGTGGTCCTCGACCTCGCGACCCTGCGCGGCGAGCTGGTGGCGCGCGCCTGCTTCGAGGGGGGCGAGGGGTGAGCCTCCGTCCCCGTCCGGCCCGCTGGTTCGAGCTGGTGGTGGTGCGCGGCGAGGCGATGCGTGCCGCCGCGTCGCTCGCCGCCACCGGCGCAATGGAGGTTGAGGCTTTGCCCGGCGCCCCCCTGCACGGCGCCTCCCTCACCCGTTCGATTGCCCGCTTTCGCGACCTCGCCCGCCGCCACGGTCGCTACTGGCCGGCGGTGGAGGTGGCTCTCTCTCCCCTGACCCGGTCACCGCGGCCGGCGGTGGCCGCGGCCTTGCGCCGTCTCGCCCGGTGGGAGCGGGAGGGCGAGGCGACGATCCGCCTCCTCCAGGGGTTCGAGGCGGAGCGCGACCGGTTGCGCCTCTGGCAGACGGTGGCAGGAAGGCTGGGCGCCAGCGGGGTGGAGGTGGCGGGCCTGCTCGCGGCCGGCCCCGCCCTGGCGGTGGAGGTTGCCCTCCTCCCCGCGGTCGCCGCCCGGCTGGGGGTGGCGCGCCCGATCCTCACCCTGCAGGTGGCCCTCGACAGTAGCCGCACGGCGGTGGTGCTGGTGGGCCCGCCGCCCGAGGTGGCCCGCGAGGTGAGCCGCCTGGTGGAGCTGCGGGGCCGGCTCCTTACCCGCCTGGCGTGGCCCGGCGGGGAGGAGTTGGTGGGGTGGCTGGCGGCGCGCCTGGCCACGGTGGAGGGGGAGATCGAACGCGCCTATGTCGCCCTCTTCGCCCTGGCGGAGCGGCTGGACCTCGCCGCCGCCCTCGCCGACCTCACCACCGTCGCCTGGTTCGTCGAGCGGGTCGGGCCGGTGGCGGCCACCCCCCTCTTCCTTCGTCTCACCGGCTGGACCTCCGACCCCGCCGCCTTGGTGCGCGCCTTGGAATGGGATGGGGTGGCGGCGCTGCTGACCCTGCCGCAGCCGCCCGCCGGGGTGCGGCCGCCGTCGCTGCTGGTGAACCCGCCGTGGGTCCGTCCCTTCGAGCTCTTTGCCCAGGCGTTGGGCACCCCGGGAGAGGGGGAGGTGGACCCGTCGCCGTTGCTCGCCGTGGTGGTGCCGCTGCTGTTTGGCTACATGTTCGGCGACGTCGGCCAAGGCCTGGTCCTGGCGGCGCTCGGAATCGGACTGTGGCGGCGCGGGCCGGTGGCGCGGCTGCTCGCCGCCGGTGGCGTCGCCGCCGCCCTCTTCGGCCTCCTCTTTGGCTCCCTCTTCTGCCGCGTCGATCTCCTCTCCCCCCTCTGGCTGCACCCCCTCGACCAGCCAATCGCACTCCTCGTTTTTCCGATCGTTGCCGCGGTCCTCCTCCTCGCCGGCGGCCTCTGCCTCGCCGGGTTGGAGGCGGTGTGGGTGGGGGAGGGGGGGCGGTGGCTGCGGGAGGAGGGGGCGCTCCTCTTCGTCTACCTCGGCCTCGCCGGCGGCATCGCCTTCCGGCCGCTTTTCGGCCTGGCGGTGGTTGGGGCCCTCTACCATCTGGCGGTGGCACTCCTCGCCGGTGGCGGGGCCGGAGCCGCCGTCGCCCTGGGCCGGCTGGTGGAGGAGGGTCAGCGGCTGGGGGTGAACACCCTCTCCTTTGCGCGGGTCGGCGCCTTTGCCCTCGCCCACGCCGGCCTCGCCTCGGTGGTGGTTACCCTCGCCCACGCCGCGGGCCCCTTGGCGCCGCTGGTCTGGGTGGTGGGCAACGCGGCGGTCATCGTGCTGGAGGGGCTGATCGTCTCCATCCAGACCACCCGCCTCGTCCTCTTCGAGTTCTTCGCCCGCTTCCTGCGCGGCGAAGGGCGGCCGTTCCAACCCCTCACCCCGCCCACCCTCGCGGAGGTCGGCCATGGTGGGTGAGAATCGAAACTCGCGGACATGCCAGCGATGTGGTGCGCGCCCACCCTCGCGGAGGTCGGCCATGGTGGGTGAGCGCGATGGCCTGCCTCCCCTGCACCAGGTTGGTCCTAAGGCTCTCTCGCGGGTTGTTTCGGGGGAGGTGCGGGTGTCGGTGGCCCGGTGGCTCGCACGGCTCTCTCGCGGGTCACCCCCTCGCCCCGCCGAGCCTTCCCCCCCTTTGCGCCCGCTGGGGCTCTGGGCGAGCCTCCCCTTGTTGGTGGCGACCCCGCGCGTTGTTCCTGTCGCCGACCCCGCACCCTGTAGAACCCCAAGGAGGTTCCTATGCGTCTGAAGCTCACCGTCGTGCTCTCCCTCGTCACCCTGCTGTTCGCCGGGGGCGCCACCTGGCTCCTCCTTGGCGCGGTCCCCGCCCTCGCCGCCGGGGCGGGGATGGAGCTGGACCCCGGGATCTGGCGCTGGGGGATGGTCGCCGCCGCGGGAGCCACCGGCCTCTCGGTCCTGGCCGCGGCCTACGCGGTGGCGGTGGTCGGGTCGGCGGCTGCCGGCGCCTTGGCGGAAAAGCCCGAGCTCTTCGGCCGCCTGCTCATCTTCGTCGGCCTGGCGGAGGGGATCGCGATCTACGGCCTGATCGTGTCGATCCTCATCCTCAACCGGCTGGGCTAAGGGTTGGCCGCCGCTCCCCCGCGGGGCTGCGGCGGGCCAAGTAGGAGGTAGGAAAGGGGAGGAGGGAGGCGAGGGTGGGGTCGCGGGGGAACCGCCGCCTTGGTCGCGGCCTGAAAGGCGGGTGTCGCGCGGAGGGGCGGCGCGGGGGAGGGAAGATGGCTTGTCGAGCGGGCCGCAAACTGCGAACGGGCGCGAATCGTGGACGGGGAGGAGACGAGGGCCGCGCTGGAGTTGGCGATCGGCTCCGCCCGGCGTGCACCTCGGCGCCCCCGTGGTCACGACCGGTCGCCCCGCTTTGGGTCTTGGTCTCTTCGTGTGACGCGGCCGTTTTGCCTTCGCGCGCCTCCCTGTTGGGCGGCTGCACGTTTTGCGGCTCCTCGTCACGGTCGCCAAAGTGCGACAGACTCCTGGAGGTCGGTCGCTTGGGTGATCGAGTGGGAAGGCCGGCGCTGACCCGCGGACGACGGGGTGGGGTCGAGAAGGAGGTCGTTGCAAGGCCACCTGACCCCACTCCACCCCCATCGCCTCTGCTCCTTCCTACCTCCCTCCTCCCTCCCCCATGCCCGCCATCCTCTTTCTCGGCGAGGAGCTGACCGCGGCGGGGCTGCGTCTTGCCGGGGTTGCGGCGCGGGTGGTGGGGGAGGGTGGGGTGGA
>MNYW01000083.1:47049-65810 GCA_001873295.1 Nitrospirae bacterium CG2_30_70_394
GCGATCGCCGCGGTGGGGGGGGAGGTGGAGCTGCTCCTTCTCGGCGCGGAGGCGGCGGCGCGCCTGGAGCCGGCGCTCCTCGAGCGCCTCCTTGCCCGGCCACGGCCGGTGACCCTGGTCCTCCCCGATCCGCGCGGCCGGGTTGCGCCGCCGGATCCGGCGGCCACCCTGCGCCGGGTCCTGGGGGTGGTGCGGTGAGCGTCGCGGAACGCGCGGGCGCGTTGCTTGCCGAGGTGGCGCGTTATCGTGCGGAGAGCTGCGCGGCGATCTTGGCCGCGGCGCGGGAGGAGGTGGCGGGGTACGTGGCCCACGCCCACGCCGAGGCGCTCCACCGCTTTCACGCCGGGGCGGCAGAGACGCGCAAGAGGGCGGCAGAGCGGCTGCGCGCCGCCGAGGCCGCGGTGGCGGCGGTGGCACGGCAGCGGGCCCAGGAGGTGGAATGGGCGGTGGTGGCGCGTGGCCGGGCCACACTGGCGGCCAGCTTGGCGGCGCGCTGGGCGACGGTGGCGACACGCAGCCGGTGGCTGGCGTGGGCGGCGGAGTCGGCGGCGGCGCGGCTGGAAGGGGGCGAGTGGACTCTCGCCCACCCTGTGGGGTGGGCCACGGCGGAGTGGGCGGCGGCCGTCGCGGAGCTGCCCGTCTCCGTGGCCACGCCGCGTTTCGTCGCCGATCTTCAGATTGTTGGCGGGGTGCGGATCACCGCCGCCGGGGCGACGGTGGACGCCACGGTGGCGGGGCTTCTGGGCCACGGCGATTGGATCGGCGGCCGTCTCCTCGCTTTGACTTTGGCCGGTGGGGAGGGCAAGCGGTGAATCTGGCGCGGGTCACCTGGGTGGGGGGGCCGGTAGTCCGCGCCCGTCCCGAGGCGGGGTTTGCGATGCGCGAGGCGGTGCGCGTCGGCGAGGCCGGCCTGCTCGGTGAGGTGGTCCGTCTGGAGCGGCAGGAGATCGTCGTCCAGGTGTACGAGGAGACCACTGGCCTGGCGCCCGGTGCCCGGGTGGTGGGGAACGGTTCGCCCCTGGCGGTGCGACTGTCGCCGGGGCTGCTGGGCAGGATCTTCGACGGCCTCCTACGGCCCCTGGTGGTGGCGGGTGACCCCTTCGTCCACGCCGGAACCCCGGCCGCGGTGGCGCCGCCGCTGGCCTTCACCCCCACCCTGCGGGCGGGGGACCACCTTGCCCCGGGCCACCCCTTTGGCGCGGTGACCGTGGTGGGCGGCCGCATCCTCCCGGCCCTCGCCCCGCCGCGCCTGGCGGGGGAGGTGGTGCGGGTGGCGGCGGCGGGCGCGTATCGGGACGACGAGGTGGTGTGCACCGTGCGCACCGAGGGCGGGGAGGAGGTAGCGGTCTCCCTTGCCCACCCGTGGTCGGTACGCGAACCCAGGCCGGTCGCCGCCCGCCTTGTGCCGGATGCGCCCCTGGTCACCGGCCAGCGGATCATCGATACCTTCTTGCCGGTGGCGCGCGGCGCCTCGGCGGCGATTCCCGGCGGCTTCGGCACCGGCAAGACGGTGCTCCTCGAATCTCTCGCCAAGGGGTGCGACGCGGACGTGATCGTCTACGTCGGGTGCGGCGAGCGCGGCAACGAGCTTGCTGGGCTGCTCGCCGAGCTGCCCGAGCTTCCGGATCCGCGCACCGGCGGGCCGTTGATCGAGCGGTCGGTGATCATCGCCAACACCTCGAATATGCCGGTGGCGGCGCGCGAGGCGTCGATCTACACCGGGGTCACGGTCGCCGAGTACTTCCGCGACATGGGGCTGAACGTGGCGGTGATGGCCGACTCGACGTCGCGCTGGGCGGAGGCATTACGCGAGGTCTCCGGGCGCCTCGGCGAGCTGCCCGGCGAGGCGGGCTACCCCAGCTACCTTTCCAGCCGCCTGGCCGACTTTTACGAGCGCGCCGCCAGGGTGCGAACCCTGTCCGGCGCGGAGGGGTCGGTCACCCTCCTCGGTGCGGTGTCGCCGCCGTCGGGCGACATGGAGGAGCCGGTGGTGGTTCACACCCGCCGTTACGTGCGCGCCCTCTGGGTGCTGGACACGGAGCGCGCGCACGCGCGCTTCTATCCCGCCATCCACCCCCTCACCTCGTACAGCGAGGAGGCGCCGCGTCTCGCCGCCTGGTGGCACGCGCACGGCCAGCCCCATTGGGAACAGGTGCGCAGCCGCCTGCTGACCCTCTTGGAGGCGGAACAGCGGCTGGCGCGCATGGCGCGCATCCTCGGCGCCGAGGCGCTGCCGGCGGCGCAGCGGTTGATCTTGGTGCAGGCGCGGCTGGTGAACGAGGCGCTCCTGCGCCAGTCCGCCTTCTCCGCGGTGGATGCGCAGTGTCCGCCCGAGCGCCAGGCGGCGATGACGCGGGTGGTGGTCCGTTTTCTCGATCTGGCGGAGGAGGCCCTCGCCTGTGGCGTGGCGCCGGAGACGATGGTTGGGCTACCGACTTACCTGCGCCTGTTGCGGATGGGCGAGGAGGTGGCGGGGGAGGAGGCGTTTGGCGCCCTCAACGAGGCGGTAGAGCAAGACTTCGTGCGCCTTGGCTGCCCGGCGGGACGAGTCGGCAAGAAGGGGGTGGAGCGATGAGTGGGTTGGCGGTGGAGCTCGCCGGTGGGCTGGCGCGCATCGACGGGGGGCTCCTCTTTTTCGAGCGCACCGCCACCGTCGGGTACAACGAGGCGGTGGAGGTGGTAGGCGACGATGGCCGCACCCGTCTTGGCCGGGTGGCGGCGGTGGACGAGGAGCGGATCGTGGTGGAGCTCCTCGAGTCCACCACCGGCCTGGCGCTCGCCACCACCCGGGTGCGGCTGTTGGGCGAGCCCCTGAAACTGGCGGTCGGGCCGGGGATGCTGGGCCGCACCTTCAACGGCGTGGGGGAGGCGATCGACGGCGGCCCGCCGGTGGCAGCGGCCGAGATGCGGCGGGTGGAGGGTCTGGCGATCAAGCCGGTGGCGCGGGCGGCACCGTCGGAGTTCATCGAGACCGGGATCACCGCCATCGACCTCCTCGATTCGCTGGTGCGCGGCCAGAAGCTACCGATCTTCTCCGGCGGCGGTCTTCCCCATGATCAGATCGCCATCGACATCGTCTGCCATGCGCGCCTCGCCGGTAGCGCGGAGCGCGCCACGGACGGGGGATCGGGGGAGGGCGATGCAGCGGGGTTCGCGATCTGCTTCGCCGGCATCGGCATCCCGCACGACACCGCCGAACGGTTCCGGTGGGCCATGGAGCAAAGTGGCGCGGCGGCGCGCACCTTGCTCTTCCTCAACCTCGCCTCCGACCCGCCGGCGCAGCGGTTGCTGGCGCCGCGCGTCGCCCTCACCGCCGCCGAGTATCTCGCCTTCACCGAGGGGCGCCACGTCCTGGTGGTCCTCACCGACATGACCAACTACTGCGAGGCGTTGCGCGAGGTTTCCGCCGGCCACGGCGAGATCCCGTCGCGCAAGGGGTATCCCGGCTACCTCTACTCCGACCTCGCCTCCCTCTACGAGCGTGCCGGGCGGATCCGCGGCCTTCCCGGCTCGCTCACCCAGATCCCCATCCTCACCATGCCGGGCGACGACATGAGCCACCCGATCCCCGACCTCACCGGCTACATCACCGAGGGACAGATCGTGTTGGACCGCGACCTCGCGCGGCGCTCCCTCTACCCGCCGGTGAAGGTCCTGTCCTCCCTGTCGCGCCTGATGAAGGAGGGCACTGGCGCCGGCTTCACCCACGCCGACCACCCGGCGCTGGCCACCCAGCTCTACGCCTCCTACGCGCGCGCGGTGCAGGCGCGGGTCCTGGCCTCGGTGGTCGGCGAGGAGGGGGTGTCGGAGATCGACCGCGGCTACCTCCACTTCGGTGACACCTTCGAAAGCAAGGTGATCGCCCAGACCGGCCCACGCAGCCTCGCCGAGTCCATGGCGGCGGGCTGGAATGCGCTGCGCCTCCTGCCGGGGGCCGAGCTGCATCGCCTGAGCGGGGCGCAGATCGCCGCCCACTTGGGACCCACCGCCGGGGGCGGAAAGTAAGAAAAGACAGGAAGCAGAAAGTTAGAAAGGGGGTGGCTTCCTACCATCCATCGGTGCGCAGCCGCCTTCCTCCCCACTCCTTCGTCCGTTCCCCATGTCTCGTCCCCGCACCCGCACCGCCTACCTCGATCTCCGGGCGGAGGAGGTCGCCTTTCAAGAGGGGTACCGCTTCCTCGACGAGATGCGTCTGGCGCTGGCCGCCGAGGGGGTGCGGGAGCTTGCCGAATACGACCTGCTGCGGGCGCGGTTCGAGGCGGCATGGGCGCGGGCGGTGGCCAGTCTGCGGCGGGCGGTGGAGCGCCACGGGATCGAGACGCCGCTGCTCTTTCCGGTGGCGGATCCGGCGGGGGAGGTGGCGGTGACGGAGCGGTCGCGCCTCGGGGTCACCCTGCAGGAGGGACGGTGGGTCGCAGCCGAGGTGGGCGGAAAGGTTGGAACCCTCGGAGCGCCCTCCCCAGGTGAAGCGGCTGGAGAGGTTGCAATACCCGGAGGGGTTGGGGCGGTGGGAAGAGGCGGCCTACCCCCCGCCGCCACCCCGGAGCTACGTGGCTGCGGCGCGGCGTGGGCGGCGCTCTTGCCGCTTGTTGTCCCCCTTGCCGCAACGACCGGCAACCTCACCCGCCTGCAAATGGTGTACGCGCGCACCGCCCGCCGCGCCCGCGCCCTCGAGGAGCTCCTCCTGCCGGAGGTGGCGGCGGAGCTGCGGCTTCTTGCCGATGGCTTGGAGGAGGCCGAGCGGGAAGACGCGGTACGGGTACGCGAGGCGGTGACGCGGCGCGGTCCCGCCTCGTGACGCGCGCGGCCGCGCGGCTCGATCGCGGGTACGGAAAGGCTCGGTCCGCGTTTCCGGTGGTTCCCATTCCGGCGGGCGCGCTGCCTCGGGAAGATTGGCGATTTAGGGGTTGGCGAGGCGTCGTTGCTCGATCCACCACGGCTCCACGGGGTGACGGTCGGCGCGGCCGGCGGGCCGGCGGCGTGCGGGCGCGGGTTCATTCTCGGCGATTGAGGTGCCGATCGGGAGGCGATGGATGAGCCAGAACCCGAGGCGGAGGCGTCCGGAGGGCCAGCTTTCGACCGGTTCGCCGGAGGCCATCTCGACCCCCTCGACCGTCTCGCCATCGACGCGGACTTCGCGGTCGAGGGACGGGGGCTTCTCGCCCTCTCCGGGGCGGTCGGCGGCGGCGAGGGAGCCCCACCCTGGGACCTCCTCACCACCGCCCTCAAACGGCTCTCCACCCTGGCGGAGGAGCGCCGCATCTTGTTGGAGGCGACCGGCGACTTCGTCTATCGCCACGATCGCGACGGCGTCTTCGACTACCTGTCGCCCGCGGTGGAGCGGATCACCGGCTACACGGTGGAGGAGTGGCGCACCCACTACACCGCCTTCCTCAGCGACCACCCGTGCAACCGCGCAGTGGTCGAGAAGACCGAACGCGCCCTGGCAACCGGCGTGGAGAGTGATCCCTATCGGGTGGAGATCCGCCACAAGCAGGGCCACGCCGTCACCCTGGAGGTCCACGAGCGCCCCTTCTTTCGCGCGGGCGAGGTGGCGGGGATCGTCGGGGTGGCGCGCGACGTGACCGATCGGGTGGCGGCGGAGCGGCGGTTGCTGGAGAGTGAGGCGCGGTTGCGGGCGATCGTCGAGACGGCGGTCGACGCGATCATCACCCTCGACCAGGAGGGGAGGATCGAGTCGGTGAACCCGGCCGCGGCGCGGCTGTTCGGCTACACCGAGGCGGAGCTCCTCGGCCAGGACGTGGGCCTCCTCGCAGGGAGCATCACGGACCACACCCACGCCGGCTACATGGCCCGGTACCTGCGCATGGGCGTCTCGTCGGTGGTCGGCCACGGCACGGAGCTCACCGGGAGGCGCAAGGACCACACCACCTTTCCCTTTTACATCACCGTCTCCGAGGTGGACCTGGGCGACCGCAAGCTGTTCACCGGCATCGTCCGCGACATCACCGAGCCGAAGTTACGTGAGGCTAGGCTCGCCGAGTACGCCCGCCAGCTCGAGGTGCGCTCCCGTGCCTTGGAGGAGGCGCATGCCGAGTGCCTCGCCGCGGAGGAGGCAAGCCGCGCCAAGTCGGGTTTTTTGGCGGCGATGAGCCACGAGATCCGGACCCCGATGAACGGCGTGTTGGGGATGGCGCAGTTGCTGCTCACCACCGACCTCGACCCGGAGCAGCGCGAGTACGCGAACCTCTTGGTCCACAGCGGCGAGACCCTCCTGACGCTGCTCAACGACATCCTCGACTTCTCGAAGATCGAGGCGGGGCGGCTGGAGCTGGAGGAGGTCGACCTGTCGCTGGCCACCGTGGTGGAGGAGGTGGCCGCCCTCTTTGCCCAGACCGCCAAGGAACGCGGCGTGGCCCTGCGCGCCGAGGTCGATCCCAACCTGGGGCCCGTGTGCGGCGACCCCACCCGGTTGCGCCAGATCCTCAATAACCTCACCTCCAACGCCCTCAAGTTCACCGCCGCGGGCGAGGTCACCCTTACCGCCGATCCCCTGGAGGTACGGGATGGCCGCCTGGTGGTCCGCCTGGCGGTGCGCGATACGGGCTGCGGCATCGACCCCTCGCGTCAGGCAATGATCTTCGACGCCTTCACCCAGGCGGATGCCTCGACCACCCGCCGCTTCGGCGGCACCGGGCTGGGCCTCACCATCTGCAAACGGCTGGCGGAGGCAATGGGTGGCCGGATCGGGGTGGAGAGTGCGGTCGGGAAGGGATCCACCTTTTGGGTCACCGTGGCCCTGGCGCCGGCCCACGGTGAGGTGGCCTCCCAGGCAAGCGCCGGGGCGGCGGACGAGCAGATCGCTGCCGGCCTGCGCGTCTTGGTGGCCGAGGACAACCGGGTGAACCAGCGGGTAATCCAGCGGCTGTTGGAACGGCTCGGCTGCGCCGTGGAGCTGGTGGACAACGGCGTGCAGGCGGTGGCCGCGGCCGGGGCCAAGGAGTTCGACCTCTGCCTGATGGACGTGCAGATGCCGGAGATGGACGGCCTCGATGCCGCCCGCGCGATCCGTGTCGCCGAGGCGGTGCGGGGTGATCACCTCCAGATCCTCGCCCTCACCGCCAACGCCATGCGCCAGGACCGCGAGGCGTGTCTTGCCGCCGGCATGGATGGCCATCTCGCCAAGCCGATCCAGCGCGCCGAGCTGGTGGCGGCGTTGCAGCGGCTGGGGAAGGGCTGAGCGCGTTCGGCGGGTAGCGATCCGTGCGCCGCCGGCCAAGATCGGCAGTGGCGGGTACGACCCGCGCCGCAGTCGCGATTCAAACGGCGGGGGGGGTCGCGC
Source organism: Nitrospirae bacterium CG2_30_70_394 (assembly GCA_001873295.1). Lineage (GTDB taxonomy): Bacteria > CG2-30-53-67 > CG2-30-53-67 > CG2-30-70-394 > CG2-30-70-394 > CG2-30-70-394. The sequence goes on from MNYW01000083.1 coordinate 54,353, forward strand.
CCTGCGAGGGTTGATCGTGCGCCGCCGCCCCCTTGCTGGCTCCCCGCCATCGGGGTGAAGTTGCCTTGATGGTCCTCACCCGCCGCACCGCCCTGCGTGTGGTCACCGCCTTCCTGGCAGTGAACCTGCCGCTCTCCCTGCTCCTCGGCTGCCTCTATCCGGCGGCGACGCCCGGGATCGCGACCCCCCTCGGCTGGACCTTTGCCGCCGCAGCTTTGGTTTCCAACACGGCGATGGTCTACGCGGTCGTCTGGATCCTGGTCGCGACTTTGGTGGTCGTCGTCCCGCGCCGCCGCATCCTCCTCGGCATCGCCGTCCCGCTGGGGGTCGCCATCCACGCCGCGACGGTGATCGACGCCACCCTCTACCGGATCTTTCGCTACCACTTCAACAGCATGGTCCTCAACGTCCTCACCACCCCAGGGGCGTGGGACTCGGTGGACCTTGGGGTGGCGACGGTGGCGACCTTCGTCGTCGCCGGCGTGGCCCTGGGCGCCGCGGAGGTGGTGTTGGCGCGGCGCCTGCTGGCGCGCGCCGCGGCGGGGGATTGCCTCCTGAGGGTGCGGCCCGCCTGGATCTCCCTCGCCCTGGTGGCTGGCATCGCGGTGGACAAGGGGGTCTTCGCCTACGCCGACCTCTACAACCGCAGCGACATCACCCGCTTCGTGAAGCTCTACCCCCTCTACCAGCCGCTCACCGTGAAGCGGCTCGCCCAGCGCGCCTTCGGCTTTCGAGTGAACCGCGAAGAGGGGCTCACCGAGGTGGCGCGCGCCGCCACCCTCCGCTACCCGCTCCACCCGCTCGTGCGTACGCCGGAAGCCGCGACACCGAACGTCCTCGTCGTGCTGATCGACTGCTGGCGCTACGACATGTTGAACGAGGAGGTGACGCCGAATCTCACGCGCTTCGCCGCCGAGTCGGTGGTCCTGAACCACCACTACAGCGGCGGCAACGCCACCCGCTTCGGCGTCTTCTCGATCCTTTACGGCCTGTACGGCTACGACTGGCACGCCTTCCTCGGCGAGCGCCGGAGCCCGGTCTTGCTGGATGCGCTCCAGGGGCTCGGCTACGACTTCAAGATCCTCTCCTCCACCCGCCTCACCTACCCGGAGTTCCGCAAGTCCGCCTTCATCCACCTCGCGGACGCGATCGACGACGAGCTCCCCGGCACCACCGGCCTCACCCGCGACCCGGAGCAAATCCGCCGCCTCCTCGCCTGGCTTGGCGAGCGGCCCGATCCCGCGCGCCCCTTCTTTGGATTCCTCTTTCTCGACGCCCCCCACGGCCGCGTCTACCCGCCCGAGTTCGCCCGCTTCGGCGCGGGTGCGCAGACCAACTACCTAATAGCCGGGGAGGCAGAGGTAGCGGCGGCGAAGCGCGACTACATGAACGCCCTCGCCTTCAACGACGCGCTGGTGGGCAAGCTCCTCGACGGCCTGCGGAAGGGCGGCTGGCTGGAGAACACGATCGTCTGCTTCACCGGCGACCACGGCGAGGAGTTCCGCGAGCACGGCTACTTTGGCCACACCTCTGCCTTCACCCCGGAGCAGGTCCACGTCCCGTGCATCCTCCACCTGCCGGGGGTCGGCCACCGCCAGGTCGACTTGCTTACCAGCCACCTCGACTTCGTGCCCACGGTGATGGAGGTTCTCGGCTACACCAACCCGCCAGGCGACTACAGCAACGGCGCGCCGATCTTCGCCAGCGAGCGGCCCGCCTACGCGGTGAGCTGTGGCTGGGCGGACTGCGCGGTGATCGACGACGAGGCTACCCTGGTCTTCTCCATGGAGAGCTACGGCGGCGGTCGTGCCGAGGTCCTCGATCGCGACTACCGGCCGGTGGCCGACCGGCGCGCCGTTTTGGCACCGCGCGCCGACCGGCTGGTGGCGGTGACCCGGGGCTTTAGCCGCTTCATGCGCTAATCGCCGGGCGGACGCGGGGAGCCGGCAGTTGGGAGGGGCGCAGGCGCCGCGGCCTGGGTGCACCGCCGCTGCCTTCCCACTTTCTACCTCCCCCGCGGCGGCTCTTTGTGCAGGCAGAGGATGCGCACGGTGCCCGCGGCCTCAATCGGGGCGCGCGCCACGGGCAGCTCGACCAGGTCGCCGTCGAGCTGGAGGTGGCGACAGCGCACCGTCTTTCCGCAACCGATCTGCACGTTGATGGGGCCGACCCGGTAGTAGAGGAAATGGCCGGGGAGGAGGTAAAGGGGGAGGGCAGCGAGGGCCGGAACGAGGAGCGGCGCGGGCAGGGCGTAGCGCCACCGGCTGGCGGTGAGCGGCCCGATGCGCAGCCGCTCCGCGACCACCATGTACCCGCGGTCGAGGAGATCGCCGGCCGAAAAGAGGAACGGCTCACCACCGATCGTGTGCAGGGGCTGAGCGATCTCCGCCACCCCCGCGCCGGCGCGCAATCGGGCCAGGATCGGGGCCGCCGAGCCCAGACGCAGGAGGGTGTGGAGGATGTTCGAGGTGCCGGTGGGGTGGAGGATCACCGGCAGGACCACCCCGGCGCGGACCATCGTCCCGCACGCCCGCCGCACCGCCCCGTCGCCACCCGTCACCAGTAGGTGGCTAAAGGCGCGGAGCTCTTCCGCCGCCAGCCGCGCCAGCTCGGCGGGCGTCACTTGCTCGACGCCTTCGAAGCACCCACCTCCCACCGCCAGGACGCGCACGCTCATCGCCCTTTATGGGCGGTGGGCGAGGGCGGCGGCAACCACACCCTCGGGCGGCCCCGTGTCGTTCGCCTGGCGGCCCACGGTGATGGCCGCGCGCCGCGCGGTTCTCCGTCCCGAAATCCGGCCCCGTGTCGTTCGCCTGGCCGGCCCACGGTGATGGCCGCGAAACCGCCCCGCGGACCGCCTCGCCTGCAAGGCGAGGCGCGCGGCTGCGCCGTCCGTGGGTTGTGCGCCGTCCGCGCGCGGGCGGAACATCGCCGGCCATGCGCCTGCTCCTCGCACGGCTCACCGCCGCCTTTCCCGTCTGGGTCCTCGCCGGCTCGCTCCTCGCCCTCCTCCATCCGCCGCTCTTTACCTGGTTCCGCGGCCCGCTGATCACCGCCGGTCTCGGGGTGATCATGCTCGGCATGGGGCTCACCCTACGGGTCGAGGATTTCCGCGGCGTCGCCCGCTATCCGCGCCAGGTCCTCCTCGGGGTCGTCCTCCAGTACACGGTGATGCCAGGGCTAGGGTGGTCTCTCGGTTACCTCTTCGATTTGCCGGCGCCGTTTGCCGTGGGGCTGATCTTGGTGGCCTGCTGTCCGGGTGGCACCGCGTCGAACGTGATCGCGTTTCTGGCGCGGGCGAACGTGCCGTTGTCGGTGACCATGACCACCTGCTCCACCCTCCTCGCGGCGGTGATGACCCCCTCACTCACCACCTGGCTGGCGGGGAGCCGGGTGGAGGTGAATGGCCTCGGACTCTTCCTCTCCACGGTGCAGGTGGTGATCGTGCCGGTGGTGGCGGGGGTGGGCCTCAGCCGCTTCGCGCCCCGCCTCACCCAGCGGCTGTTGCCGGTGGCACCCCTGGCCGCGGTGGTGATGATCACCTTCATCGTCGCCTCAATCCTCGGCGCCGGCAAAGAGACGATCCTCGCCGCCGCGGCGCCCCTCTTCGGCGCGGTTTTCTCTCTCCACGCCAGCGGCTTCGGCCTCGGCTATCTGTTCACCCGCCTCGCCGGTGGTGACGTGGTCGGGGCGCGCACCATCTCCATCGAGGTGGGGATGCAGAACTCCGGCCTCGGCGTGGTCCTGGCGCGGCAAAACTTCGCCTCGCCTCTGGTGGCGATCCCGTCGGCGATCTCATCCCTCACCCACTGCCTGATCGGCTCCCTCCTTGCCGCCGTCTGGCAACGCAGCCCCATCGCCTGGCACCCCGCGGGGGAGGCGGCGGCCGAGGCAGTGGCGGGGGAGGAGGCCCGCCCCTAGATCGTAGGGAGCCGGCCGCTCCCCACGGTCTACGGGCGGGGGGGAGCGCCAGCCGGGGGACGGACGTTGCCCGGGTGGCGAGGGGGACGGAGTGGCCTCCCCTCCAAGATCAGGGCGGAGTCGCCCTACACCGGGAGGGTCGAGGTGCGCGGGTGGAAGGTGCGCAGGACGCGCAGCAGCTCGGCCGGGGTAGTGCGGATCTTCGCCGAGCCGACCTAAAGGGCGGCCACCGCCTCACGGAAGCGGAGGAGCTCGCTACCGCGGCCGCCCATCCAGCGCGAATCGCGCACGGTGAGGTCGAGCAGCTCAAGGACGCGGTCGAGGCCGTGGCGGGGGTTGGTGCGATCGTCCCGCTCGCAACCGCCGCGGTAGCGCAGGAGCGCGGCGAAGATCGACAGGACCTGGTAGGCGCGGTCGGCGCGGTCCCATTGTTCCTGGGTGAAATCGGGGTGAAAGACGGCCACGGTGCACTCAAGCGAGGGGGAGGAGGCGGTAGACGATCGACTCGATCCGTGCTCGTCGAGGGGCGTCGTCTACGGTGATCGAACGGTTGCCCGCGCCGGGGGTGCCAGCCAGCGGGCTCGATTTCGGATCGAGCCGTTCGTTGCTTCATAGGGCTAGGTGACGAAGCACGTGGCACGAGTCCTGGCCCACGAGTCCGGCCATGGGCCCGCTCGGCGCAGTCGGTCGGGACAAAGCCCGACAGCCTCCTAGGCCAGGTCGCGGGGGCGCAGGCGGTCGAGGCGGATCTCCACCTGCCCCGCGGGGGTCTCGGCGACGAGGTACTCGGCGTGGTCGCGGGTGCGCAGGTCCAGGGGCAGGAGGCGGGCCTCGTGGTGCGCGCCGGCATCATCGGTCCAGGCGCAGGAGATTGGGGTGCGGTGGAGGATCGCCACCTCCAGGCGCGAGTAGACGCCGCAAGCGATCGGGCGGTAGTCGGGCGAGGCCGGTGCGGCGCGGGTTGGGCCACACGGGCCGCAAAGGAAGCGACCCGCCCCCTCCACCGGCGGCGGAGGCGCCGGAACAGGCCCCGGCCGATGCGGCGGGGGCGTGGCCTCTTCCTTCCGATCGGGGTCAGTCGTCATCGCGGCGGGCCTCGACGGTGATCTCTCCGCCGGGCTCTACGGTGACCCGTAGCTCCATCGGCTGGCAGCAAACCGCGCAGTCCTCAATGGTGGTGTAACCACCGGCGGAGGGGTCGACCTGCACCGAAACGACCTCGCCGCAGTAGGGGCAGGGGACCCTGGGCGGTTCAGCCATGGGTGACCTCCACCAGGTTTTGCGCGTACCAGCGCGCGAAGGCGGCGATGGCGCGGGCGCAGGTGGCGGCGCGGCGGCCGGCGCGGCTGCGCGGCGGATCGGTCAGGGGCGGGTAAAGGCCGTGGTGGATGTTCGACGGCTGGAAGTCGGCGCGGACCGCGCCGGTGGTGTGGGCGACCAACGCTCCCATGGACGAGTCCCGCGGCACCCACAGCGGCGTGAGACCGAGGGCGCGGCGCGCCGCCGCGATCCCCGCCAGCCAGCCGGAGCAGGTGGACTCCACGTACCCTTCCACGCCGGTCATCTGGCCGGCGAAGAAGAGGTTGGGGCGTGTTCGCGCCTCTTGCTCGGGGGTGAGACAGCGGGGCGAGTCGAGGTAGGTGTTGCGGTGGATCGAGCCGAGGCGCAGGAACTCCGCCCCCGCCAGCCCCGGGATTAAGCGAAAGACCTCCTCCTGCGCCGGGTAGGTGAGCTTGGTCTGGAACCCCACCAGGTTGAAGGCGGAGCGCTCCGTATTTTCGGCGCGGAGCTGCACCGCGGCGTACGGGATGGAGCCGGTGCGCGGGTCGGCGAGCCCCACCGGCTTCATTGGCCCGAAGCGCAGGGTGTCGACGCCGCGTTCGGCGAGGACCTCGATGGGCAGGCAGCCCTCGAAGTAGCGTGGCGTCTCGAAGGGGGCGAGCGGCACGCGCTCCGCCGCCATCAGCGCCGCGTAGAAGCGGCGGTACTCGGTCGCGTCCAGTCCACAGTTGAGGTAGTCGCCGCTCCCCCTGCCGTAACGATCGGCGATGAAACAGCGCTCCCGATCGAGGGTGTCGGCGGCGACGATCGGGGCGATGGCGTCGTAGAAGTAGAGGCGCTCGGCGCCGGTGAGGTGTTGGATCGCCGCCGCGAGGGGGCCCGAGGTGAGGGGGCCGGTGGCGACCACCACCACCCCGTCGTCGGGGAGCTCGGTCACCTCTGCACGGACCACCTCGATCGCGCCGGTCGCCCGGAGCCGCGCCTCCACCTCCGCCGACAGGCGCCCCCGATCCACCGCCAGGGCCTGCCCCGCCGCCACCCGCGCCGCGTCCGCCGCGGCAAGGATGACCGAGTTGCCGATGCGCAGCTCTGCCTTCAGCGCCCCCACCGGACTCTCCGGGGAGTCCGAGCGCAGGGAGTTGGAGCACACCAGCTCGGCGAGCCCCCCGGTCCGGTGCGCCTCGGTCCGGCGGTGCGGTCGCTGCTCGAAGAGTCGGACTCGGCAGCCGAGGCGGGTGGCCTGAAACGCCGCCTCGCACCCCGCTAGCCCACCGCCGATGACCGTGATTGCGCCCATGGCCGGGAAGTGTACCGGCGGAGGCGCGACTGGATCAGCCTACCCGTGGCGCGCCCGGCAGGACTCGAACCTGCGACCCACGGCTTAGAAGGCCGTTGCTCTATCCGGCTGAGCTACGGGCGCTCGGGTCTTGCTGGACCGCTTCGGTGGATGGTCGGGGCGAGAGGATTTGAACCTCCGACTCCCTGCTCCCAAAGCAGGTGCGCTACCAGACTGCGCCACGCCCCGCGGCGAGGCCGGAGTATAGGGGCAAAGGGGATGGGCGAGAAACCGGTGGCGCCTTTCGGTCTGCGCGCCGCTTCGCCATTCTGCGGCCCAAGAGCCTGTCGGATTTTGTCCCGATCTACGGGGGTGGCGGTGGCGCTGTTTCGGGATCAGGTGGTGGTGCTCACGCTCTACCCGTATCGCGACCGCGATCGGGTGGTGCACACCCTGGCGCGCGATCACGGTCGCCTCGGCCTGTTGGCGCGCGGCGCGCGGTCGCCACGCGGTGTGCTGGCGCCACGGCTGATGGTAGGCAACTGGCTGGAGGTGACCTACCACCGTGGCCCGCATGCCTCGCTTGGCACCCTGCGCGAGGTGAGCCTGGTGGCGGACCACCAGGGGCTGCAGGGTGATCTGGACGCCTTCGCCTGTCTGGAGGTGATGGTGGAGGTGGCGGATCACCTGGGCCACGAGGGCTCTTCCGAGCCTGCCCTTTTCGACGCCCTATGCGCCGGCCTCGCGGCCCTGGAGGGTGGCGCGGGGCGGCGTGGCCTAGTGGTCTTTTTGGTGGCGGCCCTCGCGGCGAGCGGTCTGTGGGGGGCGGGCGATCGGTGTGAGCACTGCGGCCGGCCGTGGGCGGGAGAGATTCGCGAGTTGGCTGGGGAGGGCCACGCCCTGTGGTGCGAGCCGTGTGGTGGCGAGCGCGGCCGACCTTTTCCCCTGGGGCTGCTCCTCGCCTTGGTGCGGATCGCCTCCCCCGAGGGGGAGCGGGTGGTCCTCACCCGGGAGCAGGAGGTCAGGGCGATTCAGTGGCTGACTGGCCGGATCGAGGCCCAGAGCCGGCGGCGGCTGAAGAGCGCGGCGTTCTTGAATGGGCTGTGAAAAACGCGCTAACCGCCCCGTTTGCGGGTGTCTCTCCGCAAGGTGCGCAGCGAGCCCACGCCCGCGCCGAATCCGCGGGCGCACCACCGGGGGCCACGAGCCGCGCCCAGGCCGCCGGTGGATCCCCTGCGGCCGCTAGGGATCCACCGGCGGCCTAAGCGACGGGCGCAGCAGTCCGTTCCCGGCGTCCCATCGCAATCGGTGGCGATGGCCCTGCGTGCGCCCGCCCGCCGTTGCCCCGCCTGGCGTTGGCTGAATCGCAGTAGGAAGTAGGAAGGGGTGGGCGCTTCATCTCCACGGGGCGAAGGAGCCACGGCGCGAGCCCGCCTTTCAGCCCCGCACCGTTGTTCTCCGGTTGCTTCACCGCCGGCGCCACCTCCCCTCCCCGCCTCTGCAGGATCGGATTGAGGTCAGGTCTTTACTTCATGCTCCAACGTGGCACGACGGGGACGCCGCTTTGTTCCCTCGGCCAAAAAGAGGCGGGGGTGGAGAGAGCCTCCACCCCCGCGCCCTACGATCTATCGCGCCTGTCGATCGCCGATCAACTACAACCCATGGAGTTGCCGCAGTTGAGGCATTTGTAACAGGCGCCGTTGCGCACGGTGATGTGGCCGCAGACGTCGCAGAAGGGGGCGTCGCCCATGCTGGCGAGCTGCTGGGCCTGGGGATTGAGCGCGGCCCGGGTCTGGGAAGTGGCCACCACCTTCGGGGTGGGGACGTTGTGCAGGGTGATCTTCGCGGGCGCCGCCTTCGCCAGTGGCGCATCAAGATCCGTCTGGGTTGCGAGGCGGTCGGCGCCGGCGTCGGTCGCTTGCTCCACCTTCTCCGGCGGGACCTGGACGAAGTCGGTGCGACCGAGGTACTCGAGGCCAAGGACGCGGAAGACGTAGTCGATCATCGAGGTGGCGAGCTTGATGTTCGGGTGGCCCTCCACCATGCCGCTCGGGCTGAAGCGGGTGAAGGTGAAGGTGTCGACGAACTCTTCCAGGGGGACGCCGTACTGGAGCCCCTTGGAGATGGCGATGGCAAAGCAGTTCATCAGCGAGCGGAAGGCGGCGCCGTCCTTGGCGAGGTCGATGAAGATCTCCCCCAGGGTGCCGTCGTCATACTCGCCGGTGCGGACGTAGATCTTGTTGCCGCCGACGCTCGCCTCTTGGGTCCACCCCTGGCGTTTCGCCGGCAGCTTCCAGCGGGTGGGGGTGGTGAAGCCCGCCTTGCCCTGGCGGGAGAGGTCGCGCGCCTCGCGCGGGCTGCGCACCCGCGGAATCTCCGCCGCCACTTCGCCCTTGGCCTCGCCGCGCTGCCCGGCACCGGCGCTGGAAAGGGGCTGGGAGTGTTTGCAGCCATCGCGGTAGATGGCCACTGCCTTCAGCCCCAGGGTCCACGCCAGGTGGTACGCCTCCTTGATCTCCTCCACCGAGGTCTCATTCGGCATGTTGATGGTCTTGCTGATCGCGCCGGAGACGAAGGGCTGGGCCGCACCAAGCATGCGGATGTGGCCGGTGGGGGCGATCGAGCGGGTGCCCTCGCGGCCGCACCGGGAGGCGCAGTCGAAGACCGGCAGGTGGTCCGCCTTCAGGTGCGGCGCCCCCTCCACCGTGTGGTGGCCGCAGATCACCTCGCTCGCCTCCTGCACCTGCTCGGGGGTGAAGCCGAGGGCGGCGAGGAGGTCGAAGTCCTTTTTGTGCGCGAGGGCGGGATCGAGGCCGAGGCGGGTGAACGCTTCCGCGCCGAGGGTCCAGCCGTTGATCGCCCCGCTGAGGTCGAAGGAGGAGGGGAGGGCCTGCTCGATGTGGTTGCAGTCCTGCTCGCTCAGGCCGCGGCGGATGAGTGCCTCGCAGTTGATGTGCGGCGCGCCGGAGAGGTGGTTGGTGCCGAGGACGTAGGTGAGGATGTCGTGGATCTCCTCGTTGCGGTAACCCAGGGCGAGGAGGGCCGCGGGGATTGATTGGGTGGCGATCTTAAGGTAGCCACCGCCGGCGAGCTTCTTGAACTTCACCAGGGCGAAGTCGGGCTCGATGCCGGTAGTGTCGCAGTCCATGAGCAGGCCGATGGTGCCGGTGGGGGCGATCACCGAGACCTGGGCATTGCGGAAGCCGTGCGCCTCGCCAAGCTCGGCGGCGCGGTCCCACGCGGCGTGGGCCGCGGCGAGGAGGTCGGCGGGACAGAGGCGCTGGTCAAGCCCCTGGGGGAGGGTGGAGAGGGCCTCGTAGGCGGCGCGGTCGTCGTGGGCGGCGGCGCGGTGGTTGCGGATTACCCGCGCCATCGCCTCGCGGTTCGCCGCGTAGTTGGGGAAGGGGCCGAGGATCGAGGCCATCTCCGCGGAGGTGGCATACGCCTCGCCGGTCATGATCGCGGTTACCGCCGCCGCCACCACCCGCCCCTCGGGCGAGTCGTAGGGCAGGCCGCGCCGCATGAGCAGCGAGCCAAGGTTGGCGTAGCCGAGGCCGAGGGTGCGGTAGAGGTAGGAGAGGCGGGCGATCTCGGCGCTCGGGTACTGGGCCATGAGGACCGAGATCTCCAGGACCACGGTCCACAGCCGAATGGCGTGGCGGTAGCCGGCGACGTCGAAGTCGCCGTGACCATTTTCGAACTTCACCAGGTTGAGGCTCGCCAGGTTGCACGCCGTGTTGTCGATGAACATGTACTCGGAACACGGATTGGAGGCGCGGATCGGGCCGGCGGCGGGGCAGGTGTGCCAGTCGTTGATAATCGTGTCGAACTGCAGGCCGGGGTCGGCGCACTCCCACCCCGCCTTGGCGATCCGCTCCCACAGCTCGCGCGCCGCCACCGTCTTGCAGACCCGGCCATCGGTGCGCCAGTGGAGGTCCCAGCTTCCGTCCGCCTCCACCGCCTGCATGAAGACGTTGGGGACGCGCACCGAGTTGTTGGCGTTTTGGCCCGAGACGGTGGCATAGGCGTCACCGTTAAAGTCGGCGTCGTAGCCAGCGGCGATCAGCGCCGCCACCTTCTGCTCCTCCTTCACCTTCCAGTCGATGAAGGTCTCGATGTCCGGGTGGTCGAGGTCGAGGCAGACCATCTTCGCCGCCCGCCGAGTGGTGCCCCCCGACTTGATCGCGCCTGCGGCGCGGTCGCCGATCTTCAAAAACGACATAAGCCCCGACGACTTGCCGCCACCGGAGAGGGGCTCGCCCTCGCCACGCAGGTTGGAGAAGTTGGTGCCGGTGCCGGAGCCGAACTTGAACAGCCTGGCCTCCCGCTGCCACAGGTCCATGATCCCGCCCTCGTTCACCAAGTCGTCTCGGACGGACTGGATGAAGCAGGCGTGGGGCTGCGGGTGGGTGTAGGCATCCTTCCCCTCATGGACCTCGGCGGTCTCCGGGTCCACGTAGTAGTGGCCCTGGGCAGGGCCGGTGAGGCCGTAGGCCCAGTTGAGGCCGGTGTTGAACCACTGCGGCGAGTTGGGGGCGACCATTTGGTGGAGGAGCGTATAGGCGAGCTCGGCCTCGAAGGTCTCGCCATCCTCGTCGCTGGCGAAGTAGCCGTGGTTCTGCCCCCAGTAGCGCCAGCACCCCACTAGCCTACGGACCACCTGGCGCACCGACCGCTCCGGCCCGGTCACCGGCTGGCCGGCGTCGTCGAGGATTGGCCTACCCTCGCCGTCGTGCTGTGGCACCCCCGCCTTGCGGAAGTACTTGGAGACCACGATGTCGGTGGCGATCTGCGACCAGGAGGCAGGCACCTCACACCCTGCCATCTCGAAGACCACCGAGCCGTCCTTGTTGATGATCTTCGAGTCGCGCCGTACCCACTCGACGCTGCCGTAGACGTCCTCGCCAACCTTGGTAAAGCGGCGCGGAATGGTGAGGCCGTTGCGCGTGGGGTGGGGGGCGCGGGTGGGGGAGGGGGTGG
>MNYW01000006.1 GCA_001873295.1 Nitrospirae bacterium CG2_30_70_394
TCTCTTCTACCCGAGCGGGCGGGAGGCCGCCATCATCGAGGGCCGCGCACGCCGCCTCCGCCAGGCGCGCCGCGTAATGCTGGTCCTCGCCGACCAACAGCAAGTCGCCGCCCGCGGCCCAGAAGCGGCGGACGACCGCCTCCGGGGAGAAGTAGCGGGCGATCGCCGCCATCTCCAGATCGTCGCTCACCACCACTCCGGTAAAGCCAAGCTCGTCGCGCAGCCAGCCGCGCACGATCCGCGCCGACAACGTCGCCGGCAGGAGCGGGTCCACCGCCGGGTAGCGCACGTGGGCGGTCATCACCATCGGGATGGAGCGGTCGATCAAGGCGGCGAACGGGGCGCGGTCACGGGCGATCACCGTCGCCTCCGCGTCCTTCACCACCGCCAGGGAGAGGTGCGAGTCGTCGCGGGTGGCGCCGTGGCCGGGGAAGTGTTTGAGGCACGACACCACCCCGCCGCGCTCGCTCCCGCGCACCCACGCCGCCCCTAGGCGCGCCACCGTGGCCGGGTCTCTCCCAAAGCTGCGGTCGCGGATCACCGAGGTGGCCGGGTCGTCTACCACATCGAGGACCGGCGCCAGGTTGGTGTTGATCCCCAGCCCGGCGAGGGTGGTTGCCACCTCCTCGGCCACCGCCTCCACCTCCGCCTCGATCCCGCGCGCCGCCAGCTCGCCGGCCGCCGGATAGGCGGGGTAGGGGGGCGAGGGGAGGCGGCGGACCCGGCCGCCCTCCTGGTCCACGGCGATCAGCAGCTTGTGGCCCGCCGCCGCGCGCAGGTCGCGGGTCAGGGCGCGGATCTGCGCCGGGGTGCCGAGGTTGCGGCGAAAGAGGATCACCCCCGCCGCCTCGGCCACCCACGGCCGGCTCGCCTCATCCAGGCGCAGGCCGGGGATTCCGACGACGAACAGGCGGCGGATCGGGAGGGGGACGGCCATGGGCAGGTGGGCGGCCGGCCACCCCGCGAGCGGTCCTACGCCGGGTGGTTCCGGTTCATCCAGCGGCTGATGAAAATCGCCGCCACCGCCAGGACCAGGATGGTGATCCCCGCCTCGCCCCACAGGCGCATCGCCTCGTGGTGCGCCGCCTGGATCAGTTCCTGGGTGTGCGCCTGGGCTGCTGGGTCCGTGATCGTCTGGAGCTGGTCGGTGAGGGCGCTCTGGGTACGGATGTTCTTGTACCCCTCGATGCCGCCGATGGCGAAGACCACCAGGGCCATCCCCCACAGAAAGCCCACCCCGAGGGCGTAGGCCGCCTCCAGGGCGACGCGGTAGTTGGGAGCGGATTTCGTGGTCATATCTCTCTCCGGTCGCGGGGCCGGAAGTGTTGCGAAGGGGTGGGGGCAAGTCAAACGGGGCGGTGGGCAGGGTTCGGCGCGCCGCGTTGCGCGGCGGACCCCCGGCGGGTCGGGGGTGGACGAGGGGTTGCGCGGTGGTACCGGGCAAGGTTTCGCTGGTTTGACGAGGACGCAGTTTGTCGCTGACCGCTGACCGCTGACCGCTGACCGCTGACCGCTGACCGCTGACCGCTGACCGCTGACCGCTGACCGCTGACCGCTGACCGCTACGGATGACCCTCACCCTCTTCCACACGGACGGCTGCCACCTGTGTGCGGCGGTGGAGGGGATCCTTCTCCGCCTTGGAGGCCGCTTCGACTTCACCCTCGTGCGCGTCGACATCGCTTCCGACCCGGTGGCCTACGCCCGTTACGCCACCGCCATCCCGGTGGTTTGGCTCGACGGCATCGAGGTGGCGCGCTACCCGGTGGATGAGGCGGTGCTGGCGCGCCGGCTCGCGGCGCGCGGCGGGCCGTAGCCGCGGGCCGCCGCCGTTTTGCGGTCCGGCCAGCGAGGGTCTTGCGAGGGGAGGGGGGTGGACGGAGCGGTCGGTGTTCCGGGCCCGAGTGATCCGAGGGAGCCGTTTCCCGCACGACGATCGCCGCCGTCCGAGACGCTCCCGAAGTCCGCCGGACTTCTCGCTTCCCGCGCGTTAGCCTGTGCCCATGGCCGAGGTGACGCTGAAGATCGACGGGATGACCTGCGCCCACTGCGAGCGGGCGGTGGCGGCGGCGATCGGCCGGGTGGCGGGGGCGCGGCCGGTGGTGGTCTCCTCGGCGACTGGAGAGGCGCGGATCGAGGTGGCGGCGGGGGTCGACCTTGGCGCGATTGGTGCGGCGATCGGCGCGGAGGGCTACACGGTGGTGACGGGCGCGGGCAGGGGTGGGGAGTGCGCCGTACCCGAGCCGCCGGCGGGTGGCGCGGGCCCGGCCACGGTACCGGCTCCCGCCGCGGTGAGCGCCGATCGGACGGCCGAGATGGCCAAGCCAGGGGGCGAGGCGGTGCGGTCGCCACCCGCGACCACCGCGGAGGTTGCCTTCGCCATCGCCGGGATGAGCTGCGTCAACTGCGCCCGCGCCATCGAGCGGAGCGTCGGGCGCCTCCCTGGGGTGGCGGAGGCGCGGGTGAACTTCGCGGTGGAGGAGGGGAGGGTCCGCTTCGATCCCAGCCAGCTCTCCCAGGATGCGATCTTTCAGGCGGTGCGCGATGCCGGTTACACCCCCGCGCCCGAGGGTGGCTCCTCCTACGCCCGGGAGCGGCGCGAGCGCCGTCTCTTTTTCTTCGCCGCCAGCCTCGCGGTCGCGGCGCTGCTCACCCCCCACCTCGGCTTGGGAGGGCGCGGCGAGCTGGCCCTCCTGCTGTTGCTGGCGACGGTCAACCAGGTCGGCCCCGGCCTCGACTACTACCGCGGCGCGCTCCACGCCCTGCGCGCCGGGGTGCCGAACATGGATGTCCTCATCGCCCTCGGGATCGCCGCCTCCTACAGCTTCTCTCTCCTCCTCTTCGCCGGGGTCACCGACCACCACGCCCTCGCCACCGCCATCTACCTGGTCGCCTTCATCCGCCTCGGTAAGCTGATGGAGCAGCGGGCGCGCGGCCGCGCCTCCCGCGCCCTCACCGCCCTCGCCTCCCTGCAGGTGGAGCGGGCGCGCCGCGCCACCGGCGACGGCTGGCAGGAGGTGGCGCTGGCGGAGGTGGAGCCGGGCGATCGGGTGCAGGTGCGTCCCGGCGAGCGGATCCCCATCGACGGTGTGGTGGTGGCGGGAGAGAGCGCGGTGGACGAGAGCCTCGCCACCGGCGAGGCCTTGCCGGTCCAGCGCGGGGTGGGCGATGCGGTGATCGGCTCTACCCTGAACCAGAGCGGGGTGATCGAGGTGGAGGTGACGCGCACCGGCGCCGACGCCTTCCTCGGCCAGGTGATCGCCATGGTGCGTGCCGCCCAGGCGACCCCGGCGCCGATCCAGCGCCTCGCGGACCGCGTCTCCGCGCTCTTCGTGCCGGGGGTGGTGGCGGTGGCGGGGGTCGCCTTGGGCGGCTGGCTGATCGCCGGCGCCGGTCTCACCGTGGCGGTTACCCACGCGGTGGCGGTGTTGGTGGTGGCCTGCCCGTGCGCCCTCGGCCTCGCCACCCCCACGGCGATCGTGGTGGCGAGCGGCATGGCCCTTGGCCGCGGCCTGCTGATCAAGAGCGGCGCCGCCCTGGAGGCGTTGGCGCGCGTCGATCGGGTGGTCTTCGACAAGACCGGGACCCTGACCAGCGGCCAACCGGAGGTGGTGGCGGTGGCGGCAGCAGCGGGGGTTACCGAGGCGGAGGTCGTCGCGCTGGCGGCGGCGGTGGAGTGGGCCTCGTCCCACCCCTTTGCCCAGGCGATCCGCGCCGAGGCGATGCGCCGGGACCTCACCCCGGCCACGGCCACGGCGGTGGAGGAGCGGGCGGGTCGCGGGGTGGTGGGCGAGGTGGCGGGGGCGCGGGTGGTGGCGGGGAGTGAGGCGTTGCTTGCGGCCGAGGGGGTGGCGGCGGTGGCGGGCGACGGCCACCACGGGCGGGTGGGGGTGGCGAAGGCGGGCCGCCTGGTCGGTTGGCTGCACCTCGCCGACCGGCCGCGGCCGGAGACGGCCAGGGTCCTCGCGGCCCTGCGCGACTTGGGGGTGGCGACGGAGCTGCTCTCCGGTGACCGGCCGCAGGCGGTGGCCGCCCTGGTGCGGGAACTCGGGATCGCCGCGGGCGAGGGGGGGCTATTGCCGGCGGACAAGGTGGCGCGGGTGCGGGCGCGGGTGGCGGCGGGCGAGCGGGTCTGCTTCGTGGGCGACGGGGTGAACGACGCCCCGGTCCTCGCTGCCGCCACCGTCGGGATCGCCATGGGTGCGGGCGCGGAGGTGGCGCGCGAGGCGGGCGATCTGGTGATCGTCCACTCGGACCTCAGCGGGGTGGTGGAGGCGATTCAACTGGGCCGCGCTACCCTCAGGAAGATCAAGCAGAACCTCTTCTGGGCCTTCTGCTACAACACCGTCGCCATCCCGGTGGCCGCCGGCCTCTTCGTTCCCTACTTCCACCTCACCCTGCCACCGGAGTGGGCGGGGTTGGCGATGGCCCTGTCGTCGGTGTCGGTGGTGAGCAACTCGCTCTTGTTGCGTCTGCGCGGCTGAGGCAGCCCCGACGGGCGCGCGCGGCGACGCCGCGGGAGGTCGGGTGGGTCGTGTCGCGTCTCCGAGGGGGGCCGAGAGGCTGGAGCGTGGAAGGTGGGGTCTTTCTGCGGGTCAAACGCAGGGCCACACCGCGAAACATCCGGGCGAGGGAGGGCGCAAACAGGCCACGCCTCTCGCGGCGCCGTCGCCACCGATGCTCCTCCCCTCCGCGCCTGCATATCTCGCGACGCGGCCCGCGCCTGGTAGGCGCGGAGGTGGCGATTGGGTCTCCCCCCGGCGCCACCCAACCGCCCACGACCCGCCCTCCGCGTCTCGCTCTCTCTGCGCCCCGGCGTTGAGATCGCCTCACCATCTAGGAGCCTGTTGGACTTCGTCGCGATCTACTACAGCGAGCGGAGCTCGGCCCGGATCGTGGACCGTTCTTCGTCACCTAGCCCACGTGGCTCTACGAGCGGGTCTGCATCCGGGCTCGAGCCCGCCTCCTCTCGGTTCACGATCCAGCAAGTCCGACAGGCGCCTAGCGCAGGCCGAACTCCTTCTCCGGCTCCGCGCCCAGCTTGTGGATCGCCAGGTCCGCCCCCTTGAACTCCTCCTCCGGGGTGAGGCGGATTCCGACGGTCGCCTTAAGGATGCCGTAGACCAGGGTGGAGCCGGCCAAGGCGACGGCGATCGCCGCGCCCGCGCCAATGCACTGCGCCACCAGTGATACACCGCCGCGGCCGCCGAGGCACTGACTGCCGAAGATGCCGCAGGCGATCCCGCCCCAGGTGCCGGTGATCCCGTGGAGTGGCCAGACGCCGAGGACGTCGTCGATCTTCAGCCGCTCCTGCACGAAGGTGTAGCCGTAGACGAAGATCAGCCCGCCCACCACGCCGGTGGCCAGGGCGCCCAGGGGGTGCATGAGGTCGGAGCCGGCGCAGATGGCGATCAGGCCGGCCAGCGCGCCGTTGTGGACGAAGCCGGGGTCGGTCTTCGAGGTGACCACCGCGGCGAGCGTCCCGCCCACCATGGCGAGCAGGGAGTTGACCGCCACCAGGCCGGAGACGTTGCCGATGGCGCCGGCGGACATGACGTTGAAACCGAACCACCCCACCGCCAGGACCCAGCTCCCCAGCGAGAGCCAGAGGATGGAGGAGGCGGGGATCGGGTGGCTCTTGCCCGCGGCATAGCGGCCCATGCGTGGCCCGAGGAGGAAGACCGCCGGAAGCGCCAACCAGCCACCGAAGGAGTGGACGATGACCGAGCCAGCAAAGTCGTGGAATGGGGCGCCGTAGGTGGCCTGAAGCC
The DNA here is from genome assembly GCA_001873295.1 of Nitrospirae bacterium CG2_30_70_394. GTDB lineage: Bacteria > CG2-30-53-67 > CG2-30-53-67 > CG2-30-70-394 > CG2-30-70-394 > CG2-30-70-394. The sequence goes on from MNYW01000006.1 coordinate 5,770, forward strand.
ACGCCTGCAAGCCGGTGTCCGTGTGCCACCACATGAACCGTTCGAAGGTTGGGTAGAGGAGACCGGCGAAGATCGCCGCGGCAAAACACTGGGGCCAGAAGCGGGCGCGCTCCGCGATGCCACCGGAGATGATCGCCGGGATGCAGGCGGCAAAGGTGAGATAGAAGAAGTACCGGACGAGCTGCAGGCCGTGGTTGGCGGTGAGGAGCTGGGCGGTATCGAAGAAGCCGATCCCCTGGGCGATCGGGAAGCCCACCAGGAAGTAAACCAGGGTGGAGATCGACCAGTCGGTGAGGATCTTCACCAAGGCGTTCACCTGGTTCTTCGCGCGCACCGACCCCACCTCCAGAAAGGCGAAGCCGGCATGCATGGCGAGGATCATCACTGCGCCCAGCAGGACAAAGAGGACGTTGGTGGCGGCGGCGAGTTCCTGAAGGGTGGGGTCCATGGGTCGATCTTTCGGGCGGAAGGAGGGCGGGCGCGGATCGCACAGTACCGTGGCGAGAATCGCGCGGCGGAGGTCATCCGCAAAGGGCGAGGCGGTCGCCGCGGCCGTTGAGCCGCCTCCGGTCGTGGCCTACCATGGCCGCCGCCGGCGCGCCGGCCGGGAGGAGCCCGCATGTTGACCAGGCTGCAAACTTTCCTCGACCGCCCTGTGGGGCAGATGTCCGTGCGCGAGCTTCTCTTGGTTGGGGTGGTGGCGGCGATCGCCATCATCGTGGTGGGCAAGGTCCGGCGCCATCGCCTGCGCCAGGGGCTCGCCGCCCATACGGTGGAGGTGCGCTGCCTCGACTGTCAGTGGCGCGGCCGCGCAGGCCGCTACGTGCGCCGCTGCCCGAAGTGCGGCAGTGCGGCGATCCAGACCGCGACTCCGGAGGGGGGCAAACGATGATCGCGATCGGTGACCCCATCCCCCCCTTCGCCCTCCACGACGAAACGGGCGCGACCGTCCGCGACACCGATCTTGCGGGCAAGTGGGCGGTGATCTTTGTCTACCCGAAGGCCTCTACCCCCGGCTGTACGCGCGAGGCGATCGCCTTCGGTGCCCTGGAGCGGCAGTTCGCCAAGAAGGGGGTGCAGGTGATCGGCCTCTCCGGCGACTCGGTCGCCGCTCAGTGCCGGTTCAAGGAGAAGAACGGTTTCGGTGAGCGGCTCCTCGCCGACCCCGAGCGCACCCTCCTGCGCAGACTCGGGGCGGTGGCGGAGGTGGTGGACAACGGGGTGAAGAGGGAGAAGATCGTCCGCTCCACCTTTGTGTTCGATGAGCAAGGCAAGGTGGTCCGCATTTATGTGAAGGTGAAACCCGACGGCCACGCCGAGCAGCTCCTCGCCGATCTCGGGTAGGGCTGGTCGCCGCCTCCACCCGGACCCTCCATGGAAGGCGACTGCTTGCCGATCGACCGCGTTACCTTACATTCCCCGGCGCACCCATCGCTCCATTCCCCGCCGTACCCATCCCACGCCGTGGGTCTCTTGATCCCGGTCTCGATTGCGGGCGCGCCCGCAACCTCCCTCGCAGTTCTGGATCACCCCATGGCCCGTACCCTCCTCAGCCTTCCCCTCGTCCTTAGCCTCTTGGTTGCCGCGGCGCCGCGCGCGGCGGCCAGCCTCACGGCCACCGAGATCCTCCAGCGGGCGCGTGACAACGCCAAGGTGGAGCAGGCGGAGCTCACCCTCAGGATGCTTTTGGTGAACAAGCGCGGCGAGCAGCGGCAGCGGTCGGTGGAGGCGCTGAAGAAGCAGATCGACGGCCGGGACCACTACGTGATCCGCTTCCTCTTCCCCAACGACATCAAGGGGACGAGCCTGCTCACCGTGCAGAATCCGAAGGGCGGCGAGGACGACCAGTTCATCTACCTGCCGGCGTTGCACCGCAGCCGGCGGATCTCCTCCGCGGAGAAGTCGAACTCCTTCCTCGGCACCGACTTCTCCTACGACGACTTCCAGTCGCGCGACATGGGCGCCGGGACCCACACCATCCTCGGCGAGGAGCAGGTCGGCGAGAGCGTCTGCTACAAGGTGGAGTCGCGGCCGAAGGATCCGAGTCAGGCGGCGTACGCGCGGGTGGTGAGCTGGATCCGCAAGGACATCTTCGTGCCGGTGAAGGGCGAGTACTACGACGCCCACGACCATCTCTTGAAGGAGCTAAACGTGGTCCGCCTGGAGAAGATCGACGGCCACTGGACCGCCACCCGGGCGGTGATGACCAATGTCCAGACCCATCACAAGACGTTGTTGGAGGTGACCGAGGCGCACTACGACAAGCCGCTGGCGGATGACCTCTTCACCCGCGCCGCCCTGGAGCGGGGGTAATCGGTGGCGGTTGCGGAGGGGCGAGGGGCGGCCGCGTGCGCGGCGACGAGGCGCGGCCGCTCAGCGGACCTTGGCTCGATCGACGGCGGAGAGGCCGAACGCGGCCCGCGCCGAGATCCGCGGCTTGGCGCGACGATCGCCAAAGTCCGGCAGGTGGCTTGGCCGGCGAGGGTGGGCGAACGATTCGCCATCCGGCCGCGCGCCCGCCGCTGCGCGCGACGATCGCGAAGGGCGGTCCAGCTCCTGCGTCTCTTCGTCCTGCTGCTGGTCGCGGTGGCGCCGCGCCTGGCCGCCGCCAGCGAGGAAGAGCTGCGGGCGGCCATCGCCCACGCCCGCGGCGGGGAGCTCCACGCCCTCCTGCGCGAGTGGGTTGCGGCGCGCCACCCCGCCACGCCTCCCGCGGAGGAGGGGGGGCGCCTCTCCGGCGGGGCTCCAGGAGGGGGCTCAGCCCCTTCGGCCACGGCGGAGGGGCGGACCGCGGCGGGCGGCGGATCCGGGGGTGCGGGGGGAGAGGCGAACCGGGTGATCGAGATCGGCGGCGACGACGACTTCGCCGCCTTCGGTGACCCTGGAGCCGCGCCCGCCGCCGCCCCGGCCGCCGCCGCCTCGGTCACCACGATCGCGCTCGGCGGTGGCGCGGCGGAGCAGGAGTTTGCCGCCCTCACCGCCAGCCCCCCTCCGGCAGCCGCCGCCGGGGTGGGGGGGGTGCGCACCTTCGCCCTCTTTGGCCGCGTCGAGTCGAAGGTCGCGGTGGATACCCACCGGGAGAACCGCTTCGAGGACATCTTCGATTGGCGCAACGAGCTCAGGCTCGGGATCGACGCCCGCTTCGACGAGCGGACTGCGATGCGGCTGTCGATGCAGTCGCTCTACCAGTTCCGCTCCGGCTTCGAGAACCAGTACGACTGGGAGACCAACCTCTTCGAGGCGTACCTCGACCGCCGCCAGGGGGGGTGGGATTGGCGCGCCGGCAAACAGATCGTGAGCTGGGGGCGGGCCGACGCGATCAACCCCACCGACAACCTCAACCCGCAGGATTATCGCGAGATCGTCACCATCGGCCACGACGATCGGAAGATCCCGATCACCATGGTGCGCGGCGGCCGGCCGCTCGCCGGCGGCACCCTCGATGCCCTGTACATCCCCTTCTTCGAGCCGAACAAGTTCGACATCGTCGGCGCCGACTACGCGGTCCTCGGGCCGGGTTGGCTGCCGGCCGAGTGGGAGCGGCTGTTCATCAAGCTCGGCGAGAACTTCCACCGCCGGCGGCTGACCTTCGGCGAGACCTCGCCGTTTAGGGTCGACGAGCCGGAACGCAGCCTCACCAACGGCGAGGCGGGGGCGCGCTGGACCTCGCACTGGCGGCGCTTCGACTACTCCCTTTCCTTCCTCTCCACCTACAGTGACTGGCCGGTGATCCGCCTCGACCCGACGGTCCTTACCCGCTTCGACCTGCGGGGTTCGGACACCCGTCGCTTTCTGGAGGATGCCGAGGTCTCCGACCTCTTGCGCCTGCGCCGCATCTTCTCCATGCGCTTTCCGCGCCAGTCGATTTATGGTGCCGACTTCGAGACCCTCTCCGGTCCCTACACGATCCGCGGCGAGGCGGCGCTGACCTTCGACCACCCGTACTACCACGCCGACTTCTCGCCGGTGGGTAAGCCGCAGCTCAGCTACGTCGTCGGCGGCGATCGCCAGCTCCCCTTCCACTTCTACACCAACGTCCAGCTCCTCCAGACCGTCATCCTGCGCTACGACTCCGACATCCTGGCGCGCCGGGTGACCACCGGGATGACCGCCACCCTGCGGCGTGCCTTCTTCGAAGACCGCCTCCACCTGCAGGCGAACACCCTCTACTACTTCCGCGACAACGATTACTTCCTCAACCTGCAGGCCGCCTACGACCTGGCCGACGACCTGGATGTCGCCCTCGGCGTCAACCTCTTTCAAGGCAGCCGCGACGCCTCGCTGGCCGACACCGCGTCGCTGTCGCGGTTCAACAACAACGACCACTTCTACACCCGCCTCCTGTACCACTTCTGAGGTGCAGGGCGCGGGCGCCAGTCAGCGCGGTGGAGGCGGTGTGCGCGCCGGAGCCGGTCGGCGGTGGTGTGGCGCTGGGTGCAGCGAGCCCCACCAAGGCGGCGGAGGGGCGGGAGGGTCGGCTTGGGGGCCGTATGGCGTTGCCTCCCCCGGGGTCGCGCTACGAACGGCGCAGCCTCCGGCCTCGACCCGCCGCTTTTCGCGACGATCGCCAGCGTTCGACAGGCGCCTCAGGCGCGGCCGAGGGCGGCGAGCTTGCGGACCATGGCGGAGTTCTCCGTGTGGCCCGAGCGCACCCCGGTGATGTGCGCCTGGATGGGGCGGCCGAGGAGGGCGAAGTCGCCGAGGATGTCGAGAATCTTGTGGCGGGTGAACTCGTTGGGGAAACGAAGCTCGGTGTTCAGGACCCGCTTCTCCACGTCGTCCACGAGGATGAAGTTGTCCATCCGGCCGCCGCCGCCGAGCCCCATCTGTTCGAGCTGGGCGATGTCCTTGAGGAAGCCGAAGGTGCGCGCCGGGGCGATCTCTTGGCGGAAGGCCTCGGGGCCGGTGGCGCGGAAGGTGTAGGTGTCGCGGCCGATCGGCTCCGGGTAGTCGATGGTGTAGGTGACCGTGAGCAGCTCCGCCGGCTCCACCTTCACGTACACCCCCTTTGCCTCGTCGCCCACCACGTAGCTCTCCTCGACCACCAGCGGGGTGATCGCCGCCGCCTGCTCCTCGATCCCTGCCTCCTCCACCACTCGGCAGAACTCGGCGGCGGAGCCGTCCATGATCGGCAGCTCCTCGTGGACCTTCACCATGAGGTTGGTGACCCCGTACATGGAGAGGGTGGCGAGGAAGTGCTCGGTGGTGTGCACCACGGTGGTGCCGTGGCGCAGGGTGGTGGCGTAGCCGGTGGTGTCCACGTAGTCCACCAGCGCGGGCACCGTGTCGCCGCGGTTGATGTCGGTGAACAGAATCCCCGAGCCGGGTCCCAGGGGTGAGAGGATGACGCCGGTCTTTTCCCCGGAGTGCAGCCCCATGCCGCCCACCACCACGCTGCGCCGTAAGGTGCGCTGGTGGCGGCCACCGCGGCCGCTCCCCGGCTGGGTAGTGACTACCGGCAGCGGCTTGGCCACCGCCCGCGCCCCGCCGCGGCGGGCGAGGGCCCCGTCCACCGCCGCGAGCAGGGTGTCGAGGTTGATCGGCTTCTCCACGAAGTCGTAGGCGCCCAGGCGGGTCACCTCCACCGCGGTGCGGATGTTGCCGTGGCCGGTGACCACGATCACCTCGATGGTCGGGTCGATTCGCTTGATGATGGAGAGCGCCTCGATGCCGTCGCGCTCGGGCATCCAGATATCGAGGAGGACTACATCGGGGTGGACCTTGGCGAGATCCTTCTCGATCTCCATCGGGTGGTTTTGGGTGACCACCGTGTATCCCTCATCGCGCATACAGCCGTCGAGGGTGGTGAGGATGTTCGGCTCGTCGTCGACGATGTAGATGGTGGCGGCCATGGCGCTCCCTGAGGGGCCGCTTCGGCCACCTCTGGATCGTCGCGGTGGCGACATCCTATGGGCAGCGTCGGCGGGAGGTGGCTATCCTACGCACCCCCGGGGGACGATCCAAGTTGAGCGGCCCAGACGGGAAACCGAAGAGCGGCCGATTCACCATCGCCAACCACCCCCCAAATGGTGCAAACTGCTCGACCGTTGTCAGATACGGATCTAGGTACGGAGACTGAAATGAACATGGCACGTCTCACACGTCTCATCCTGCTCACCTTGGTGGTGGCCTCCCTCACCCTCCTTGCCGCGTGCGGTTCGCGGGAGTCCAGGCGCGATGCCCACTTCGAGCGGGCGAAGAAGTACCTCGCCGAGGGCAAGTCCGCCGAGGGGATCATCGAGCTGAAGAACACCGCCCAGATCGACCCGAAGTACGCCCCGGCGTATGGCCTCCTCGGGGAGACCTACCTGAAGACCAACGACTACCGCTCCGCCCTGAGCCTCTATAACAAGGCGGTGCA
>MNYW01000102.1 GCA_001873295.1 Nitrospirae bacterium CG2_30_70_394
CGCAACTCCGAGGGGGCGACCGTGTCGCTGAGCACCGCCGCGGTGGTCCTCGGCAACTCCCTCGGCCAACTCGTGGGCTACCCCACGTCACGCAAGGCGGTCGGTTGCGTGGTGGTCGCCGAGCAGGGGGGGGCGAAGGAACGCGACGGCTGGTCGGCGAGCGCGCACGCACCCGCGGCGGTGGAGTCGCCCACGGCGATCGGGCGGATCGCTGGCGAGCGCACCGCCCGCCGCCTCGGCGGCCGCCAGCTCACCACCCGCAAGGCGCCGGTCTGCTTTGAGCACGACGCCGCCGCGACCCTCCTTGGCCACCTCGCCGGCGCCCTCTCCGGCACCGCCCTGTACCGCCGCTCCACCTTCCTCTCCGGGTGGCTTGGCGCACCACTCTTCCCCCCGTTCGTCACCGTGCGCGACGAGGGGCGCCTCCCCTCGGGCCTCGGTTCCGCCCCCTTTGACGACGACGGGGTGGCCACCCAAGACCGGTCGCTCATCGACGGTGGGGTGGTGGCCGGCTACCTCCTCGACACCTACGCCGGCCGCAAGCTGGGGCTCGCCTCCACCGGCAACGGCGGCGGCTTCCACAACCTCTACCTGCGGCCGGGCGACAACGACCTCGCGGGCCTCTTGCGGCAGATGCACACCGGGCTGCTGGTCACCGACCTCATGGGCCAGGGGGTGAACCTGATCACCGGCGACTACTCGCGCGGCGCGGCTGGCTTCTGGGTGGAGGGGGGCGAGCTCGCCTTCCCGGTCCATGAGATCACCGTCGCCGCCCACCTGCGCGACCTCTTCGGCGCGGTGGTCGCGGTGGGCAGCGACCTGCGCTTCGCCGCCCCGTGCACCAGCCCATCGCTGCTCATCGAGGAGATGACCATCGCCGGGGCGTGACCCCCGCCCGCGCGGTGGCGGCGGGGAGTCGCGCTCTCAAGACGACGTCTGGCGGTTGCAGCCCCCGCCCACGCGGTGGCGGCGGGGAGGGGTGGCGGCCTGGCTCTCCCAAGTTGCCCAGGGCCAATATGGTAGCTAGAGTTGTGGCCATGAAAATAGCCAACCTCAAGGAAGTGAAGGATCAGCTCTCCCTCTTCGTGGAGGCGGCGAGGGGCGGTGAAGAGGTGGTGATCTGCCGCCACAACGTGCCGGTGGCACGCCTGGTGGCGGTCGAGTCCCCGCCGGAAAACCACACCCGCCTGGGCTGGGCCAAGGGTGAGGGGACGATCCACGATGACCTCCAGGGCCCCTTCATCCCCGAGGATGGGTGGCGGATGTTGGGTGAGGACGGCGGGTGAGGCTCCTCCTCGATACCTGCGCCGTCCTGTGGGCCGGGCTCGCACGCGAACGGCTGTCGCCGGCGGCGAGCGCCGCCCTTACCGACCCAGGGGCCGAGGTCTATGTGGCCACCATCACCGCCGCGGAGATTGCCTGCGCCCAGGCGCGTGGCCGCATCGACCTCACCGGCCACTGGAAGCCGTGGTTCCGCCGCGCCATTGAGATCAACGGCTGGCGCCCCCTCGCCGCCACCCTGGAGGTGGTGGAGGAGGCGTACTCCCTGCCGGGGCCCTTCCACGCCGACCCCGCAGACCGTTTGATCGCCGCCACCGCCCGCATCCACCGCCTCACGGTGGTCACCGGGGATCGGCTACTGCTCAGCTATCCCCACCTCACCACCGTGTGGTGAAGCGCGCCGGTGGGGTGGCTTCCACCCGCCGCCCGTCGGGCACGCCAAGAGTGGGAGCCGGGGCAGCCGGTCGGGCCTTGGCGATCCTGGCGCCGAGAGGGAGTGGCCCCATGGAACCGCGGGGTCGCGGTCAATCGACCAACGGGGACCGGCCCCTGGCCCTGCCGGTGGCCCCCACGCTAGACCGGCGCGGCTGACGGTCCTGCGGCGCGGCCCCTGGCCCTGCGGGTGGCCCCCACCCCTACCTCACCTCGATGTACTCGTAGTCGTGGGTCACAGTCGCCACCTTGCCCAGCATGATCGAGGCGGAGCAGAGCTTGGTAGCGGAGAGCTCGATGGCGCGCGCGATCCGGTCGGCGGGGATCTGCCGGCCGGTGATCCGGTAGTGGACGTGGATGCGGGTGTAGACCTTGGGCGGCTCGGCGGCCCGCTCGCCGTGGATCTCGACCTCGCAGCCGACCAGGTCGAACCTGCCCTTCCGCAGGATCGAGACCACGTCCACCGAGGTGCAGCCGCCCATCCCCGCGAGGAGCAGCTCCATCGGGCGCACCCCGAGGTTGTGGCCGCCGTAGTCGGGGCTGGTGTCCATCACCAGGGCATGGCCGCTGCCGCTCGTCGCGAGGAAGCACATGTGGTCCACCCACTTCACCCGACACTCCATGGCCCGCTCCTTTCCCGAAGACGGCCGCCGGTGGGCCACCGTTTGGGCCGATCGTACGGGGCGGCGGCGGCGCAAAGAAGGGCGGCGGTCCAAGCGATCGGGTCGCGCGACCCCGGCCGAGTGGCGCCCAACTCCACCGGGGCAACTCGCGCACCATGCGCCGTGCTCCGCGACGGGCGGTCGAGGGTGGCGCGCCGCGGTGGGGGCGAGTCCGGATCACCCGCCGTGCGGGGTGGAACCCGCGGCTCGGTGACGAACGACGGGGCGGCTCCGCGCCCCGCTTCGGCGCCGAAATCTGTTGCCTTGCGATCGCCGCGCGGACCGCCCCCCCACCCCATCGACCGCACCGCCGGTGGCGTTGGCGTCGAGCGCGCGCCACCGCCGCCCCAAGCGGCCCCGGGCGCGCGACCTCCCCCCCCCTGGCCACCCCGCCGCACCGCCCCCCAGCGCGGGCAGAGACGGCGCCGGTTGCGTCGATTGCGCCGCCGCCCGCCAGCTGCCCCGGCGCGCTACCGTGGGGGCGGCCATTCAGACCGCTGGATCCCCTTGCCATGCACCCTCGCGACCTCCTCGCCCTCGCTGCCTCGGCGGTCGCCGCCCACCGGTTGCGGTCGCTCCTCTCCGCCCTCGGGGTGGCGATCGGGATCTGCGCGGTGGTCCTACTCACCGGCATCGGCGAGGGGTCGCGGCGCTACGTGCTCGCCCAGTTCACCCAGTTCGGGACCCACGTCCTGGGGATCAGCCCGGGGAAGAGCGAGACCGTGGGGATCCCCGGCATCCTCGGCGGCACCACCCACAAGCTCTCCCTCGACGACGCGGTGGCGCTCCTGCGCCTGCCCGAGATCACCGCCATCGTGCCGCTGGCGGCGGGCACCGCGCGGGTGGAGGCGGGGGAGCGGGGCCGTTCGGTCTACTGCTACGGGGTCACCCCGTCGATCCCGGAGGTGTGGCGGATGCGGGTGCGCCAGGGAGGGCTGTGGCCCGCGGGGGATCCGCACCGCGGCGCGCCGGTGGCCCTCCTCGGGCCGACCCTGAAGCGCGAGCTGTTCGGCGACGCCCCGGCGCTTGGCGCCTTCGTGCGCATCGCCGGGTCCCGCTTCCGGGTGGTCGGGGTGATGGAGTCGAAGGGGCAGATGCTCGGCTTCGACATCGACGACGCCGCCTACATCCCGGTGGCCACCGCCATGGCCCTCTTCAACCTCGACGAGCTCAACGAGATCGACTGCCTCTTTTCCCCCAGGAGCGCGCCGGCGCGGGTGGAGGCGGCGGTGCGGTCGCTGTTGAGCCGCCGCCACGGCGGCCGCGAGGACTTCACCCTCACCACCCAGACCGCGATGCTCGACGTCCTCGGCAATGTCTCGCGGGTGGTGACCGTGGCGGTGGCGGGGATCGGCGCGATCTCTTTGCTGGTGGGGGCGATCGGCATCCTCACCATGATGTGGATCGCGGTTGGCGAGCGCACCGAGGAGATCGGCCTCGCCCGCGCCCTTGGGGCGACGCGGCGCGAGGTGGAGTTACTCTTTCTTGCCGAGGCGGCGGTGATCGCCGGCGGCGGCGGCGCCGTCGGGCTGGGAGCGGCGGCGGCCACCGGCACCCTGTTGCGCCACCTCATTCCCGGCCTCCCCTTCCACGTCGCCCCGGCGGTGGCGATGGCCGCCTTCCTCGTCGCCACCGCCACCGGCCTGGTCGCCGGGGTGGTGCCGGCCCGCCGCGCCGCCCGCCTCGACCCGGGGGCGGCCCTGCGCGGCGAATGAGAAGCGGCTACGTTGACACCACCCCACCACCTCCCCACGCTTTCGCGCCGCGGGCGGGGCGGGATAGTCGGTGCGCCGCGCCTGGATTCCCTTTCTCTCATGAGCGAACAAGCAACCCCCACGGAGCCTTCCGGCGTTGGCCTGGTCGAGAGCCAGACCGTGGAGCTATTCACCGCCGCGCGCCCCCTCGCCCTCGACTCGGGCGCCAGCCTCGGGCCGGTGACCCTCGCCTACGAGACCTACGGCGAGTTGAACGCGGCGCACACCAACGCCGTGCTCATCTGCCACGCCCTCTCGGGGGACGCCCACGTGGCCGGCCTGCACGCGGGTGACGAGCGGCCCGGTTGGTGGGACGGCTTCATCGGGCCGGGCCGCGCCATCGACACGAACCACCACTTCGTCCTCTGCAGCAACGTGATCGGCGGCTGCTCCGGCTCCACCGGCCCCGCCTCCATCGACCCGACCACCGGCAAGCCGTACGGCCTCCACTTCCCGATGGTGACCGTCGCCGACATGGTGCGCGCCCAGGCCGCCCTCCTCGACCACCTCGGGATCCGCCGCCTGCGCAGCGTGATCGGCGGCTCGGTGGGCGGGATGCAGGCGCTCCAGTGGGCCCTCGACTTTCCGGAGCGGGTGGAGAGCTGCGTGATCATCGCCGCCACCGGCCGGTTGTCGGCGCAGAACATCGCCTTCAATGCCGTGTCGCGCCAGGCGATCATGACCGACCCGGAGTTTTTTGACGGCCGCTACCAAGAACACGACGCGGTACCGCGGCGGGGGCTGGCGGTGGCACGGATGATGGCGCACATCACCTACCTGTCGGAGGAGGGGCTGCAGGACAAGTTTGGTCGCGCCCTCCAAGACCGCGAGCACCTCTCCTACGGCTTCGACCCGGACTTCGCGGTGGAGAGCTACCTCGCCTACCAGGGGTCGAAGTTCGTCCAGCGGTTCGACGCCAACACCTACCTCTACTTCACCAAGGCGATGGACTACTTCGACCCCTTCCCCGACGACCCCACCGCCACCGCGGCGCTGGCCCCGGTGGAGTGCGACTTCTTCGTCTGTAGCTTCAGCTCCGACTGGCGCTTCCAGTCGTCGCGTTCCAAGGAGCTGGTGCGCCTCTTGCTGCGCCATCGCAAGCACGTCGCGTATCAGGAGTTCGCCTCGTCGCAGGGCCACGACTCTTTTCTCCTCGACGTGCCCGCCTACAAGGCGACCCTGAAGACCTTCCTCGACCGGCGCGCGGGGATCCTGCAGTGAGCTTCCCGCCGCTGCGGCGCGACCAGCGCCACGTCTTCGAGCTGATCCCGCAAGGCAGCCGGGTGCTGGATCTCGGCTGCGGCGACGGTGCGCTGCTCGCCGCGTTGTGCGACCAGCGCGGGGTGCTGGGCTACGGGGTGGAGATCGACGCCGGCTGCATCCGCACCTGCATCGCCCGCGGCCTGGCGGTGATGCAGGAGGATATCGACCACGGCCTCGCCAGCCACCCCGACACCGCCTACGACTACGTGATCCTCTCCCAGACCCTGCAGGCAACCCACAACCCGCGCCTCCTCCTCCAAGAGATGGCACGGGTGGCCAAGGCGTCGGTGGTCTCCTTCCCCAACTTTGGCCACTGGCGGATCCGCCTGGACCTACTGGCCCGCGGCCGGATGCCGAAGGCCGACTTCTTGCCCTTCGAGTGGTACGACACCCCGAACATCCACCTGTGCACGGTGGCGGACTTCGAGGATCTGGTGCGCGCAACCGGCCTCACCGTCGCCCGGCGGCTGCTCCTCGACGGCCGCGGCGACCCCCTCGCCACCCCCTGGCGCGCCAACCTGCGCGCCGCCTCCGCGGTCTACCTCCTGCGCCACTGAGACAAGGGTCATGCGGCGGGCGGGCGCACCCCCCGCGGCGGCGCGGAGCCACCGCAGCCCGCCTTCTTGGCCCGCACCGTTGCGCGGTCCCTTCACCCCCACCCCGGGGGCGGCGCGGGCGATCGGGAGCCGCACCGACCCACACCGAGGCGACGCGACCGTGGCGAAGTCTCCTCCCCGCCCCTACGCTGTTTCCTCCCTGTCCGTCCCCTTCGTAGGCAAAGAGAGCCCCATGGAACCGAAAGAGAACGACGCCCTGCGGGACGCGGTACGCGATCGCTACGGCGAGGTCGCGCGCACCGGCCGTGGCTGCTGCGCCCCGCAGGCGAGCTGCTGCACCCCGACCCCACCGTTGCCACTGGCGGTCGACTCCACCCGCCTTGGCTACACCGCGGCCGACCTCGCCGCCGTGCCCGACGGTGCGAACCTCGGCCTCGGTTGTGGCAACCCGCGGGCGATCGCCGCGCTCCGGGTGGGCGAGGTGGTGGTCGATCTCGGCTGCGGCGCGGGTCTCGACTGCTTCCTGGCGAGCCGTCAGGTGGGCCCCTCCGGGCGCGTCATCGGCGTCGACATGACCCCTGACATGGTCCAGCGGGCGCGGGCAAACGGCCGCGCCGGGGGAATCACGAACGTGGAGATTCGCCTCGGGGAGATCGAGCACCTGCCGGTGGCGGACGGTTCGGCGGACTGCATCCTCTCCAACTGCGTGATCAACCTCTCCCCCGACAAGCAGCAGGTCTTCCGGGAGGCGTACCGCGTGCTGCGCCCCGGCGGCCGGCTGGCGATCTCCGACACGGTGGCCACCACCCCCCTGCCCGCTCCCTTGGCGCGTGACCTCTCGTTGACCACCGGCTGCATCGCCGGCGCCGCCACCGTCGCCGAGATCGAGGGGTGGCTGGCAGCGGCCGGCTTCACCGCCATCGCCGTCGCGCCCATCGAGGCGAGCCGGGCGGTCATCGATAGCTGGCTGCCCGGCCACGACCTCGGCCGCTACATCGCCTCGGCGACCATCGAGGCGGTGCGGCCCGCGCGCTGACGCGCCGCGCCAGACCCCCGCGCATGGCCGTTGCCGACCTCTTGGGCTTCGCCCTCGCCGCCCTCGCCGGCCACCGCCTGCGCGCCCTCCTCTCCCTCCTCGGGGTGGCGATCGGAGTGACGGCGGTGGTCCTCCTCACCGCCCTCGGCCAGGGGGCGCGGGTGTACGTGGTCAACCAGTTCGCCACCCTCGGCACCCACTTGCTGATCGTGATCCCAGGCAAGGTGGAGACCTCCGGCGGCGCCCCTGGCTGGGGCGGCACCCCCCACGAGCTGACCCTCGACGACGCCGCGGCCCTCGCCCGCACCCTGCCCGAGGTGGCGCGAATGGCGCCGCTGGCCATGGGAACCGAGACGGTGGCGGCGGGCGAGCGGCAACGGCAGGTGGCGGTCCTCGGCACCACCGCCGCCTTTCTCACCGTCCGCGACCTGGCGGTGGCGGCGGGCTCCTTCCTCCCCGACCTGCCCCCCACCCGCGGCGCGCCGGTGGTGGTCCTCGGCCAGCGGGTGGCGCGCGAGCTCTACCCCGGCAGCGACCCGGTGGGCCAGGTGGTGCGGGTGGGCGGCTGGCGGATGCGGGTGGTCGGGCTCCTCGCGCCGCGCGGTGTCCACCTTGGCATGGACATGGACGACGTGGTGATCGTGCCAGTGGCCACCGGCATGCGCATGTTCAACCGGGCGTCGCTCTTCCGCATCCTCCTCAAGGCCCACCCAACCGCCGACCTTGATCGGCTCAAGGGGCGGGTGGTCGCCCTGCTTGCCGAGCGCCACGGCGAAGAGGACATCACCTGCATCACCCAAGATGCGGTCCTCGCCACCTTCGCCACGCTCCTCGACGCCCTCACCCTGGCCCTGGTGGGGATCGCCGCCATCTCCCTGGTGGTGGCGGGGGTGGGGATCATGAACGTGATGCTCGTCTCGGTGGCCGAGCGCACCGCGGAGGTGGGGCTGTTGCGCGCCCTCGGGGCACAGCCGCGCCAGGTGCTCGCCTGCTTCCTCACCGAGGCCGCCCTGCTGTCCACCGCCGGCGGCCTTGCCGGCCTCGGAGCCGGTTGGGCCGGCAGCGCGGTGGTCGCCCACCTCTACCCCGACTTCCCGGTGGCGCCGCCGGCCTGGGCGCCCCCCGCCGCCCTCGGGGTGGCGCTCGCCGTCGGCACCCTGTTCGGCTACCTCCCCGCCCGCCGCGCCACCCGCCTGGACCCGGTCGCGGCCCTCGCCGGCCACAAACGGTAGGGGCGCAGAAGGTGGGTGAGCGATCGCCGCCAAGGAACGCGAAGGGGCGCCCCTCGTGGACCGCAGCGGCGCGGCCCACCGCTCATCGCAATGGCTCCGCCGGGAAGGCGGCCTCCACCGCAGAGGCGGGAGGCGGCGGAATCCGGCGTTCGACTTCTCAGGGGGTCCTTGTTGACCTTCAAGACCTCCTCTCCGCCGCGGCGAACCACCGGTCGCGTCCATGCGCGTGGATGCGCGCCCACTCGCGGCCCGCTCGACCCACCATCTTCCATCGTGACCTCGGCGTCGCCGGCGCGCAGGGACCAACGCGCCAGCCTTGAAGGGGGCTCGCGCAAAGACGCGGCAACGCGGTCTTGGGGCCACATGTTGGGGTCAGGCCTCGTGTTGGGGTCAGGCTTCGTTTCTTTCATTGTTTACCGTAAGGGGTGAACGTTGCCGTGATGAGAATGAAAGCCTGACCCCAGCCTTACATCCCTCCCCCGCGCCTCCCCTCTGCGTCTCTGCGCGAGACCCGCCTTCAAGGCTGCGACCAAGCCCCGGCCGTTCGCCCGCGACACCCACCCCTTTCTACCTTGCTACTTCCTACTGGGTTGTACCGCGTTGAGTTGTCTCCTCCCCCTCTACGATGCGCGCCCACTCGCGGCCCGCTCGACAAACCATGTTCCCAGACGCGGGAGCGGGGCGCGCCGCCGGCGTGGATCGTGGCGGCCCTCTTCCCTCCCCCTGGCCCTCCCTACCGCCCGCCGCACGCCAGGGCCACCAGGTCGCGGACGCCGTCCTCCTCGGCGGTGGAACTGGTGGCCACCGCAGTGCAGCCAGAAAGCGCCGCGGTGACCGCCGCCACCGCCGTTTGCGGGCAGACCACCATGAGGGGAGTCCCGAGATCGGCGAGGGCGGCAATCGCCACCGGCGGCTCGGCGAGGCGGAGGTGGAAGAGGGGCGACGGGGCGACCACCCCCACCGCCACCAGCCGCGCGGAGCGCGCCGCCGCCTGTTCCCGCACCGCCTTGCCGAAATCGGCGAATGACGCCGCCCGGTGGACGGCGGAGTTGCCGGCGAAGGCGAGGAGCAGGTTCGCCAGCGCCGCCGCGCCGAGTGCGCCGAAGGCGGCGACGAGCCCTGCCCGCCGCCCCCGCCACGCCAGCGCGCCCCCGGCTAGCAGGGCGACCCCGGCCGCCCCCCCCACCCACGCCGGCGCCCCATCGCCCACCACTCCACCGGCGAGGCCGCTGGCCACCGCCCCACCGCCGGCCACCAACAAAAGCGCCAGCCCCACCAGGTAGGGGCGACCGCCCGGCTCTAGGGCGATCCGGCCAAGGAGGAGGAAGAGGGCGGGCTCGGCGGGGAAGAAGAGGTCGGGCCGCTGGTGGGAGATCAAGCTGAGGGCCACCAGCCACACCGCCGGCCAGAGGAGGAGCAGGCTCTGCTCAGGAGAAAGATGGCGCCACCCCCCGGCGCGCCCGGCGCGCCAGCCAATCCCGATGGCGGCGGGGAGGAGGAGCTGCCACGGGGTGATCCGCACCGCCGTCGTAACAAGGTAGTAGAGGGGGTTGGTGAGGCCGTGGCCGACCGTGTGGTGACGCAGCTCGCCCACCACCATGGTCTCGTAGACCGCCGCGCCGCGCGTGGCGACGGCGGCGGCGAACCAGACCCCGAGGGCCACAACCCCGGCTAGCGCCGGCACCACCGCCAGGGGAATCGCCGCGCGCGCGCGCCCCCGCAGCCCGAGGTGGAGCCCGATCACCACGCTGGCAAGTCCGCCGATCGGCCCCTTGGTGAGCCACGCCGCCGCGGAGGCGAGGCAGAGGAGGGCGATGGTCCCGGTGGACGGTCGCGGCCGCTCCCGCGAGTCGCTCGGACTTGGGCGATCGTGGCGTGGGGAGGTCTCCCTACGCCCGGATCGGGACCCGTTCGAGAACCATCGCGAGACGAGGTGACCAAGAACGGGACCCCCTCCTGGCCGAGATTCGCATCCCTGCAGGAGATCGTGGCGCGGTTCGACCGGCTCCCAGGTGCGCACGTAGAGGTAGAGCTGGAGGGTGAGGAAGAGGGTGAGGAGGCCGTCGGTGCGGATGAAGCTGGTGATCCGGACGAAGTGGTGGCAGGTGAGGAAGGCCAGGGTCGCCGCCACCGCCGCCCGCTCCGGCAACAGGCGGCGGGCGAGGGCAAGAACGACGAGGGCCAGGGCAAACCCGGCGGCGAGGGCAGGGAGCTGCACCGTGGCCACGCTCACCCCGCCCGCCCGCGCGCACACCACCGCCAGCCAGGTGTAGAGAGGTGGCTTGGTCGCCGGGGTGGAGCCGCTCTCGCTCGGCACTAGGAGATGGTGGTTGACCACGCAGTCCAACACGTATTGGGCCTGCTTCCCCTGATCCCCCTGATCCAGCGGGTAGGGGTACCGGGCCGCGACCGCCACCACCAGCAGCGCTGCCGCCACCACCCCCCACGTCGCCACTCGCGCCATGGGCCAATCATCCCCCCGCCCGTGTAGGCCAACAACCGCCGCCCCAAACGGGCCGACCCGCCCCCCCACGGCGCTGCCGGACTGGGTCGATCGACGGCCTCGCGGATCGGCGATGGAAGGGAGCGGGGCGGCGAAGGGGGTTGGGCGGCAAAGCGGAGTAGGGCGGCGAAGGGGAGCGGGGCGGCGGCGCGGATCTCGGCCCCGCTCGCCTGGAGCGACCCAATCCGGCGACCCCTCTGGCCGCCCCGTGGCTCTCCACGAGACACGCGGGGCGGCGCGACGATGGGTGGCGCCGCGGTCGTGGCCAGCCACCCTCCCCTCGTGCTACATTGCGCCCCCGATTCTTCCCCACGGGTTGCTGCTAACCCACCCATAAGAAAGGGAGTTTCTATGATTTACGCAGGCACGCCGGTCATCGACGACATGGTCACCTGGTGGCGCAAGCGGCTGGAGAACACCCCTCCGGCGCAGCTTCCCGTGGTCCTCGACCACCTCATGGCGGAACGGTTCCAGTTCAATCCGGAGACCGCCAAGGAGCTGGAGAAGCTGCACGCGAAGTTCTCCGCCAAGGTGCTGCAGGCGGCGTGACCCTCCCGGAGGCGGGGGTGAGGTGAAGGGCGGACCCTCCCGGTCCGGCCCACCCCCGCGCCCCGCAGCGGTGCGGCCGCACCCCCGTGGCGGGCGCGGCCACCGCGGATCCCTCGCCTTTCCAGCCAGTCGCGGAGGCCGGCGGAGTCGCTCCCCCCGCCCGACCCGCGGGCGCATTGGCCGTTTCTCCTTCGTGGTCGCGCCGCCATGCTCTCCCTCTACCAGGTCGAAAAGCGCGCAGGCGGCCGCCTCCTCTACGAGGGGGTCACCCTGCGCCTCGCCCAGGGCGAGCGGTGGGGGTTGGTGGGACCGAACGGCTCGGGCAAGACCACCCTCTTTCGCCTCCTCGCCGGCGAGGAGGAGGTCGATGCGGGCCGGGTGACGCGGCGCGGCGACCTCTCCCTCGGCTACCTGCGCCAGGAGGCGGTGGGGGCGGCGGATGACACTCCCCTGTTGGTCCACACCACCGGCTCGCACGGTGAGCTTGCGACGGTGGAGGCGGCCCTCGCCGCGGTGGAGGCAAGACTCGCCCACGGCGGCAGCCGCGACGAGCTCGCCGCCTGGGCGGCGGAACAGGGCCACCTCTTCGAGCGGTTTCAGACCCTCGGCGGCTTCGACCTGGAGGCGCGGGCCGAGGCGATCCTCCACGGCCTCGGCTTTCGCCAGGCGGACTTCGTGCGCCCGATGCGCGCCTTCTCCGGCGGCTGGCGGATGCGCGCCGAGCTCGCCCGGCTGTTGGTCGCCGCCCCCGACCTGCTGCTCCTGGACGAGCCGACCAACCACCTCGACCTCGCCTCGGTGGAGTGGCTGGAGCAGTACCTGAAGGGCTTTCCCGGGGCGATCTTCCTCATCTCCCACGACCGCACCTTCCTCAACCACCTGGTCACCAAGGTGGCCTCGGTGGAGGCGGGGGCGGTGGTCACCTACCGCGGCAACTACGACGCCTTCGAGCAGCAGCAGGCCGAGCGCCAGGTGTTGAAGCAACAGGCGGCGGCGAACCAGGAACGGCAGATCCGCGACACCGAACGGTTCATCGCCCGCTTCCGCTCCAAGGCGAGCAAGGCGCGCCAGGTGCAGAGCCGGGTCAAACAACTCGCCCACCTGGAGCGGATCGAGGTGGAGCACGACAGCGCCGCGGTCCACATCCGTTTCCCCCAACCGCCGCGCTCGGGCAGGCTGGTGGTGGAGATGGCCGGGGTGGACAAGGCGTATGGCGACGTCGCCGTCTACCGGCACCTCGACCTCACCCTCCAGCGCGGCGAGCGGATCGCCCTCGCCGGCCCCAACGGCGCGGGCAAATCGACCCTCATGAAGCTCCTCGCCGGCGTCGAGTCCCCGGACTGCGGCACGGTCACCCTCGGCACCGGGGTGCTGCGCGCCTACTTCTCCCAGCACAGCGCCGACACCCTGCGCGACGATCGCACCCTCCTGGAGGAGATGCGGGCGGTGGCCGAGGGGCGGACGATCAGCGAGCTGCGCGGCCTCCTCGGCCGCTTCCTCTTCTCCGGCAACGCGGTGGACAAGAAGGTGGCGGTCCTCTCCGGCGGCGAGCGGTCGCGCCTGGCGCTGGCCCGCCTCCTCATCCAGCCGCCCAACCTACTGCTCCTCGACGAGCCCACCAACCACCTCGACATGGCGGCCCGCGAGGCCCTCGCCGCGGCGCTGGCCGAGTACACCGGCACCCTCGTTTTGATCACCCACGACCGCCACCTCCTGCAACGGGCCGCCCAGGAAATTCTAGTGGTGGAGCGCAACCCGGACCGCGACGACCCCGCCACCGTCACCCTCTTCCCCGGCGACTACGCCGCCTACACCCTCGCCCGCACCGCGGCGGCGCGCCGGCCGGTCACCCCCAAGGCGGCGAAGGAGCCACCCCGCCGCCGGCGCGCGGAACAGCGACAAGCGAAGGTGGAGGTCAACCGGCTGAAGCGCGAGGTGAGCGAGCTGGAGCAGGAGCTGGAGCAGGTGATGGCGCAGCAAGGCGAGCTCAACCAACGGCTCGCCGACCCCGACCTCTACCACCACGACCCGACCCTCTTTGACGAGACCGTCCGCCACCACCAAGAGGCGGAGCGGCGCGCCGCGGCGATCACCGAGCAGTGGGAGGAGCGCCTCGCCGCCTTGGAAGAGGCGCAAGGCGTCCTCGCTGAGAACGGCGGCCAGATCGAGTAAGATGGTGCGCTTGCCCCCTTGGCCCCTCGTCGCGCCCATCCCTGTGGCCCATCCGATTCAGGCGATCCTGTTGGACGGCGTCGGCACCCTCTTCCGGGTGCGCGACTCGGTGGGCGCCATCTACCGGGCGGTGGCGGTGCGGTCCCGGCCGGCGATCACCGCGGCCGAGCTCGACGCCGCCTTCCACGCCGAGATGGCGGCGGCCGGCCCCATGGCCTTTCCCGGCCTCACCCCGGACCACCTGCGGGAGATGGAGATCCAGTGGTGGTATGACCGGGTCTACCGCACCTTCGCCCGCCTCGACCTCCCCCTCGACTTCGCGACCTACCGCACGGAGATCTACGAGCCGTTCCGCGGCGCCGCCTGGGAGCTCTACCCGGAGAGCCGCGCCACCCTCCTCGCCCTGCGCGACCGGGGGCTCACCGTCGCCGTGGTCTCCAACTTCGACTCCCGCCTGCCGGATGTCCTCACCGCCCTCGGCATCGGCGGCCTCATCGACCACCCGATCTACGCCTCCCGCCACGGCGTCGCCAAACCCAACCCGCGCCTCTTCGAGATCGCCCTGGCGGCGTGCGGGGTGACCGCGGACCATGCGATCCACGTCGGCGACGACCTTACCGGCGACGTCGCCGGCGCCCGCGCCGCGGGAATCCAACCGATCCTCCTCTCCCGCGACCACCACCGCCTCCCGAGCGTCGATCTCGCGGTGATCGACCGCCTCGACCAGCTCCTGCCGCGGCTCGATCGCGGGTGAGCCACCCCCCGGCCACCCCCTCGCTCGGCCGTCTCCTCGGCGGGGGTCCGGCTGCGCACCGGCGCCTCGTCGCCTGCCCCGCGGGCCAGTCAACCTCTGGCCTACCGCGAGCGCCCACGCCGGCGTGGCCTGGAAGGCGGGTTCACCGCGAAGGGCGCGGAGGAACGCAGAGGGGAGGGTGGGGGGCGGGCTGAGAAGGCGGGGCGCGCACCGGCGCGGAGAACTCACCCCGTGGTGGGGTGGCAAAGCGGTCCCCCGCGGCGGGTAGAACGTAGTTGGAAAATGTCTTGTAGAGAGGGCCGCGAACAAACGCGAAGGGGCGCGAATCGTAGACGGGGAGCACACGACCCCCGCGCGGGAGTGGGTGATCGGCTCTCACTGAAGTGCACCCCGGCGGTGCCACCAAGGTCACGACCGGCCTCCCCCCTCCGCGTCTCCGCCCAGGCTGGGGGCTGGGCTGGGGTCAGGCTTTGGGGCTGCGGCTGGGGTCATGGGGCTGGGGTCAGGCTTTGGGCTGGGGTCAGGCTTTCATTATTTGATTCTCATCGCGGCAACGTTCACCCCCTACGGTAAACAATGAAAGAAACGAAGCCTGACCCCAATCCGTACTTCCTACGTACCCGGTCGCGCCTACGGCGCCACCACCTTCACGGTCAGGCGCTGGCTGCCCCACGCCAACGCCTTGCGGCGCGACGGGAAGAAGAGGTCGATGTGGGCCGGTCCTTGGATGGCGGAGCCGCGGTCCTCCACCACCCCCCACCCCCAGCCGGGGACGTAGATGCGGGTGCCGAAGGGGTAGACGCGGGTGTCGGCGGCGATCGTCCCGGGCCGCGGCAGGAGGTTCCAAAACAAGATCAGGCGCACAGGCGCCATCCACGGGTGGCGTACCGTGTCCCACGACACGAGGCCCGGTCGCACCGGCTTCGGGCGCGTGTTGGCGGCGGTACGGCCGGTGTACCGCTCCCCCTGGCGTGGCCCCTCGGCCACGAACTTGCGCCAGAAGAGCAGCCGCCCGCGCCGCCAGCCGCACGACTCGCTCCCCGGGTCATAGGCGGTGACCACCATCGGCCGCTCGTCCACGTGGGCGCAGCCGGTGACGAAGGCGAACAGGGAGGCGGCCAGGGCGAGGGCGAGGGCGGTGCGCGTCATGGAAAACAGGTTGGCGCGGCCGCGACGCGGATGCCAAGGCGGGGAGAGGCGGCCCCATAGCGCGCCGCGCCCGCCGCCCTCACCGCTGCCAGCGCCAGGTGGAGATGGTCTCGACGTGGAAGGTCTGGGGAAAGAGGTCGACGGGTTGGAGCTCTGCGAGGCGGTAGCCGAGGGTGGTGAGGCGGGCCGCGTCGCGGGCGAGGGTGGCGGGGTCGCAGCTTACATAGACGAGGCGGGCGACGTGGCGGCGGGCCAGGGCGTCGAGCAACTCCGGTGCGCAGCCGACCCGCGGGGGATCGATCACCACCGCGTCGAGCCTCCCCGGGAGGCTGCCCACCACCTCCTCCGCGCGCCCCTCCACCACCTCCGCGCTCGCCAGCTCCGCCAGGTTGACGCGGGCGTCCGCCACCGCCGCCGGGCCGGTCTCCACCACCACCACCGAGGAGGCACGGCTGGCGAGGAAGCGGCCAAAGAGGCCGACGCCGCCGTAGGCGTCCACCAGCCGCTCGCCGCCGGCGGGCGCAAGCCGCCCCACCACCATCTCCACCAAGGTGGGCAGCAGCGGCGTGTTCACCTGAAAGAAGGAGCCCGGTGAGACGCGCAGGCGCGCCCCCGCCACCTCGGCGAACAGCGCCCTGGGTGCCTCGCTGGTGGCGACCTCGCCGCCCAGGCAGCGCACCGCCACCTGGGGCGGGCCGGGCCGGTCGTGCATGGCGGTGAGCCACTCCCCGATCGGCGCCATGGCGAGACCGCAGCCGCCGATCGCGACCACCCGCTCGCCGCCGAGGCTGCGGAATCCCCAGCCGTCGTGGCCGCGGTGGAAGCGGCAGTGGTTGCGATACCCCCACGCCAGCGGGCTCGCCACGGTCTCCCGAACCACCGCCTCCGCCTCGGGGAGGTGGCCGATCCGGCGCAGTTGGTCGACCACCACCTGGCGCTTGAAGCGGAGCTGGTCCGGGTAGGCGATGTGCTGCCATTGGCAGCCGCCACAGGCGCCGAAGGAGGGACACGGCCCCACCACCCGCGCCGCGCTCGCCGCCTCTACCGCCACCACCTGCGCGCGCAGGTAGCCCCGCCGCCGCTCCACGATCCGTGCCCGGACGACCTCGCCGGCAACCGCCCCGGCCACGAAGACCGCCTGCCCCTCGTGGCGGGCCAGGGCGTCGCCGCCGTGGACCATGCAATCGCAGGTCAGGGTGATCTCGTCGGCCATGGCGGGAGGGGTAGTCTGGAGGACTTTGGCGAGCGTGGCGAGAACGAGCCGTCGCCGGTGGGCCGAGATCCGCCCGCCGCCGTCGATCGGGAGCAGGCGACAGGGACGCGCGCCACCACCCGGGTTTGGAAGACTCCCCCGGCTGCGGCCACGCCCCACCCGCCTGAACCGCACCCCCCTTTCTACTTTCGACCTTCTACCCTCTACTTCCTCCGCCCCTTCCCCGGCGCCGGCGGCAACCCGATGGGGCGACGCGGGAGAGGGGGTCGCCCGCCCACCCGTCGCCGACGCCATGAGCCGACCTCTCCCCTTGCGCCTGCTCGCCCTGACGGTGGCGCGGACGGCGCTGGACATCCTCCCCCTCGCCCTCCTCCTGATCGCCACCCGGCTGGTCGTGGGCGGCGCGGACCTCGCCCACCCGGGGAGGTTCGGACTCGGCCTGGTCCTTACCCTCAGCGGCCTCTTTCTCTTCCTCCGCGGCCTGGAGCTCGCCCTCTTCCCAGTCGGCGAGGGGCTCGCCAACGGCTTTGCGCGGCGCGGCAATCTGCCCCTCTTGCTTGCCTTCGCCTTCTGCATGGGGTTTGGCGCGACGGTGGCCGAGCCGACCCTCATCGCCACCGCTGCCCAGGCGGAGCTCGCCTCGGCTGGACGGCTCACCGCCCTGCCCTTTCGGCTCACCGTCGCCCTGGCGGTGGGCACCGCCCTGGTGATCGGGGTGGTACGCCTGCTCGCCGGCCACCCGATCCACCGCTACCTCATGGGCGGCTACCTGGCGGCCATGGGGCTGACCCTGGTCTGTCCGCCGGAGTTGGTGGGGATCGCCTTCGATGCCGGCGGCATCACCACCTCCAGCGTCACCGTGCCGTTGATCGCCGCCCTCGGCGGTGGCCTGGCCAGCCAGCTCCGTGGCCGCGATCCGCTCCTCGATGGCTTCGGCCTGGTCGCCTTCGCCTCGCTGCTGCCGATCCTCTTCGTCTCCCTCTACGGCCTGTGGGTCTTCCACCACGGGCAGGCTGGGGGGATCGCCGTCGCCGCCGCCGGGGTGGAGACGAACCTGGTGGAGTGGCTCCTGCGCGGCCTGGGGGAGACGGTTCGCGACCTGCTACCGATCGTGGCGGTGATCTGCTTTTTCCAGCTCGGCGTGTTGCGCAGCCCCTTCACCGGGGGTCGCACCCTGGGTTGGGGGGTGGGGTGGGCGGTGGTCGGCCTGTGGGCCTTCATGGAGGGGCTGGAGTTGGCGGTCTTTCCCCTCGGCAAGCAGCTCGCCCACGATCTCGTGGCACGCGGCGGGGCGGCGGGGATCACCCTCTTTGCCTTTCTCCTCGGTTTCGCCACCACCGTCGCGGAGCCGGCCCTGATCGCCATCGCCTTGAAGGCGGAGGAGCTCTCCGCGGGCCTCGTCCACCCCCTGGCCCTGCGCCTCACCGTCGCCTTGGGAGTGGGGGTGGGGCTGGCGGTGGGGGTGGTGCGGATCGTCTACGGCGGCTCCCTCACGCTGCTGTTGGTGGCCGGCTACGCGGTGGTGGTGGCGGCTACCCCGTGGACCCCCCGCCCGCTTTTGCCGCTCGCCTACGACTCGGGCGGGGTCACCACCTCCACGGTCACCGTCCCGTTGGTGGTGGCCCTCGGCCTCGCCCTCGCCGCGGAGGTCCCGGGGCGCAACCCCCTGGTGGATGGCTTCGGGTTGATCGCCCTCGCCTCGTTGTTTCCGATCCTCACGGTCATCGGCTACGGTATCGCCGGCCGCTGGCGCGCGGCCCGGAAGGGGTAGAGGCCATGGGATTTGCCGCAGTGATGGCGATCGTGCCGCCGGCCAAGGAGGAGGCGGTGATTACCGCTGCCAAGGTGGCCGGCGCCACCGGTGCGAGCGTGATCGAGGCGCGCGGCACCGGGGTGAAGGAGGCCTTCAGCTTCTTTGGCCTGGTCTTGGAGGAGCGCTATCGCTGCATCTTCTCCCTGGTCGACGACGCCAAGGTGGTGGCGATCCTCGCCGCGATCAAGCAGGCGGCGGAGATGGAGCGGCCGGGCAACGGCATCGCCTTCGCCCTGCCGATCAGCCACGCGGTGGGGCTAGAGAGCCAGCTCTCGGCCATGCACAAACAGCCTCCCGGCGCGGCGTAGAAGCCGGGTCGAGAGGAGCGCCTTGGCCCTCGACGCGACCCCGGCCGACAGACCGCCGCACGAGCCCGCCTTCCTGGCCCGCACCTCGCCCAATCGCCACACCCGCGACTCCCTGTTCGTTCCCCCCGCGCCCCCCCTCCGCGCCTCTGCGTCGCTGCGCGAGACCCGCCTTCCTGGCCGCGACCAAGGCCCGGCCGTTCGCCCGCAACACCCACCTCGCCGCCCGCTCCCCCTGTAGATCGGATTGGGGTCAGGTCTTTACTTTATACTTCAACGTGGCGCCTCAAAGGCCGGCGTTGGACCGGGAGTACAAAGTAAAGGCCTGACCCCAACCTATGCGTTGGCGGCGGGGTGGAGGACGCGGGTCACCTCGGCGGAGAGCTCGGCGACGGTGTACGGCTTGGCGAGAAAGCCGTTCGCGCCGCACTCGATGGAGCGCTCCACCTCGCCGTCTTCCGAGTGGCCGCTCACCAACAGGATCGGGACCGTGGAGCCGCTGTCGCGGATCACCGAGACCACCTCGCGCCCACCGAGGGCGGGCATGGTGAGGTCGATGAGGCAGAGGTCGAAGCGGCCCGCCTCGCGCCGGAAGGTCGCCACCGCCACCTCGCCGTCCTCGGCGGTGACCACCTCGAAGCCGATGCGCGCGAGGATCCGCCGCCCCACCTCGCGCACCACCGCCTCGTCGTCCACCAGCAAGACGCGCCGCCCGCCACCCACCGCCGTGGCCGGAGTGGCCGGCGGGGGTGGCGGGGCGGCGGCGGGGTGGTCGCACACGGGCAGGGTGATGGTGAAACACGCCCCCTCCCCCTCCGCCCCGCTGACCCGCACGGTGCCGCCGTGGTTGTGGACGATGCCGTACACCATCGCCAGCCCCAGGCCGGTCCCCTTGCCCACCTCCTTGGTGGTGTAGAAGGGCTCGAAGATCCGCTCGCGCAGGGGCTCGGGGATGCCGCTGCCCGAGTCCTGGCAAATCAGTTCGACGCTCTCCCCCGCCCCTGCGCGGGTGGCGATGCGGATCCAGCCGCCGTCGGCCATGGCATCGCGGGCGTTCACCAACAAGTTGGTGAGGACCTGCTGGAGCTGGCCCGCGTCGCCGAGCACGCACGCGCGCGGTGCGGCGAAGTCGAGGTGCAGGTCGATGGCGTGGCCCAGGGCGCCGCGCACCATCTCCACGGTGGTGCGCACGAGCTGGTGCAGCTCCACCGGCTCTTGCCGGTACTTGCCACCACGGGCGAAGGCGAGGAGCTGGCCGGTGAGCTCGGCGGCGCGCATTCCGGAGCGCTCGATCTGGCCGAGGGTCTCCTCCACGTCGGCGGGCAACTCGTCGAAGGTGCGCAGGAAGGAGACGTTGCCGAGGATGGAGGTGAGCAGGTTGTTGAAGTCGTGGGCGATACCGCCGGCGAGGGTCCCGACCGACTCCATCTTCTGCGCCTGGAGGAGCTGCCGCTCCAGGCGGGTGCGCTCGCTGCGGTCCACCAACAACAGCAGGCCGCCGCCAATCCGCCGCTCGCCGCGGATCCCCACCGCGTGGAGATCGAGGACGCTGGCCGCGTCGCCCTCCCCTCGCTCCAGCGTGTCGCTCACCGCCTCGCCCGCGCTCGCACGGCGGAGGAGGGTGGCGAAGGGTTCGGGCAGCACCCCCACCGGCCGGCCGAGGACCTGCCGCTTGGCCAGGCCGGTGAGGACCTCGGCGGCGGCGGAGAAGGCGGTCATGTTGCCCTCCGGGTCGCAAGCGGCGATGCCGGTGGGCGAGCTGTCCAACACGCTCTCCAAGAAGTCGTTGGCCCGGCCGATCTCGGCGGCCCGCCGCTCGCGCTCCGCCAGGTGGCTTTGAATCTCCCCCGCCATCCGGTTCACCGTCCGCGCTAGGGTCGCTACCTCCGCGTCGCCGCTCTCCGGGACGCGGTGGTCGAGGTCGCCCGCGGCCAGCCGCTGCGCCCCCTCGGTTAGGCGGGCCATGGGCCGCACCAAACCGCGGGAGAGGAGCCGGGCGACGATCAACGCGAGAACCACCGCGGCAACGGTGATTCCAGCAAGCCCCGCCGTGTCGCGCCGCAAGGCCGCCCGCAGCCCCGCGTCGGAGAACCAGAGGAGCGCCGTGCCCACCTGGCTCTCGCCGCCGCCGGTCCCCAACAGAAGCTCCTCCGGCGACGGCTCGTGGCTCGCCACGATCGACGTAAGGAACAGCCAGCCGCTGGCGGTGCGATGCACCACGGGGCGGTCACCACGCAACTCCTCGCCCACCGCCGCGGGCAACGGCGGCACGGCCTCTCCCGCGCGGGTGCGCATGAGGAGTGGCTCGCCGGTCGCGTCGAGGAAGGCGGTGGCGACCACGTCCGGGGCGTGGAGGGCGGTGACGCAGAGGTTGTCGAGGGCCTCACGGTCGACGAGCTGGATCGCGTACCGGCCGCCGCCGGCGAGCGAGGTGACGATCGTCTCGCCGCGCAGCACCACCGCCTCCTCGAGCGCGTGGCGGTGGATGGTGAGGCTCCAAGCCGCCATCGACACGGTGGTCACCGCGACCACCAGCAGGGTCATGCGGACAAGACGTTGGCGAATCTTCATGGCCACCCAAGCGCGCCCCACCCGGGGGTCAACCCAGCGCCCCCCGCGCCGGACGCGCGAGTTCGACGGCGCGCCCGGCCGGCGCTCTCCGGGAGAGCGGCTACGCTACTCATCATTGCCTTCATCCACCACCACCAACGCCTCCCGAGCCACCTCGGGGGAGAGGGGGAGGCCGAGGGCGGCGGCCACCGTCCGATTCACCGCCAGGGCGGCGCGCGCCGGTGGGCCAAAGGCGACCTGCCCGCCCACCAACCAACGGTGCGCCATCTCGCCGGCGAGTAGACCGCTCTCGAAGTAGTCGCTGTACACCGCCAGCAGCGCGCCGCGCTCCACCCACGAAGCGGTGGGGACGAGGAGGGGCAGGTGGTGGTCGACGGAGCAGCGGCGCAGGTAGTCAAAGGCGGCGGGCGACAGGAGCCCCCCCTCCACCGGCAACCACACCGCCTTCGCGCCCGCCGCCACCACCGCGTCGCACACCTTCGGCAGGGCCGCAACGGTAAACGGCAGGATCACCACCTCCATCCCCGCGGTGTCGCCCGCCAGCCTCGCCCGGGCCCAAACCTCGCCCTGGCCCGCCGCCACCACCGCGGCGACCCGGTGGACCGCCGGGGCAACCCGGTGCAGGGCGCCAAGGCGGTCGTGCTGGCTCGGGGCGAGGGTGATGCCGCCGACAAAGGGGGCGCTATCGAGGTGGTCGATGGCCGGGTCGAGGACCATGGCGTAGAGGGCGGGCACATGGAGATCGCCGTCGCGCACCATCACCGCCGCCCACCGCCCCACCGCCACCACCAGCCGCGGCGCCTCGCGCTGGACGGTGCGCGCCAAAGAGGCGCGGGTCGCCTCCCCGGCCACCCCCGCCCACACCTGCATCTTGGAGCCGAAGAGGTGGGCAAGCCCCTCCACCGCCTCGGCGTACGCCTCCACCCCCGCTTGCTGGACCACCAAGACGGTGGCTCCGCGCGCCTCCACCGCCGCCAGGAGCAGGGCGATCAAAAGGCCGAGATGGCGCATTAGAAGCGGACCGTGAGGCGGCCGACGGCGCGCGAGTCGATCTCGTTCACCAGCCATTCGAGGTGATGGTCGCGGAACAGGTTGGTGAGGGTGAGGTCGGCGACCAGCCGCCCGTCCCACGCCGTGGTGCCGACGTTCACATCGACGGTGGCGTAGCTGGCGAGGTGGCGCTCTTGCGGCTCGATCTGGTGGGTGGCGTCGTTGTAGTAGGGGAAACGCCAGTCCGACGGACCTACCCAGTGGACGGCGACGCGCCCGAACGGGCCGCGCACCGGCCGGTAGCCGACCCCTACAGAGGAGGTGAGGTCGGGGAGGACGTGCTCGCCGATCAGGTCCTCGCCGTCCACCTCCACCCTGGCCTGGGAGGCGGTGGCGAACAGGCGCCACGCCGGCAGTGGCCGCCAGTGCACCTCCGCGTCCCAGCCGAGGGTGCGCTGGTCGTTGATGTTCGCGTACCGGTAGTGGGGCAGGGTGCGGCCGTCACCGGCGGTGAAGTTGTCCAGGAAGCGCATCTGGATGTTGTCGCGCGCCGAAGCGACGTAGGTGGTGAACCCGGCAGTGAGGGTGGGGGCGAGCTGCGTTCGGTAGCCCGCCTCGTAGGTGGTCACCTGCTCCGGGTCGAGGTCGCGGTCGCCCTCGTACCACCCGGCCTTGAGCGGGTTGCCCCCCTCCTGCACGTAATCGAGCCGCCCCTCGTAGAGGTCGGGGAAGCGGTGCGCGCGGTTCACCGACAAACGCAGGGTGTGGCGCGGATGGGGGAGCCAGACCAGGGCGGAAAACGACGAGAGGACCAGGTTGGCGTCGTAGTGGGTGTCGGAGCGCAGGCCGGCAAACCACGAGAGGTTGGGGCGGAGCTGCCACTCCGCCTGACCGTAGAGGGCACCGGTGACCGCGGCGAGGTCGGCGTCGAGCATCGTGGTACTGCGCGCGATCACCTCGTGCAGCTCGCCGCCGCCCACCCAGCGCACCGTTCCTGCCTGGCCATTGATTTCGAGGGTCGCCGCCGGCTCGGTGCGGGTGAGCTCCGGATGACCCGGGACCTCGATGCGCGCGAAGCTGCCGTTGTCCAGCAAGGTGAGGTCGCGGTTGGACAGCGACAGGCGCAGGTGGTACTCGCTCCCGCCCGTCAGGGTGTCGGCGATGGTGGCGTCAACGTAGCGCGCGTCGCTACGGATCAGGTGTTTGCACAGGCGGAAGGGGAAGCGCATGAAGCCGTTGAAGTCGTTCTCCCCGGCGGCGAGCGTCACGCTGGGCCCCGCCGCCGGGGCGAGCTCGCCACGCACTTGCCAGGCGTGGTGCTGGTCCGACTCCTCGTCGAGGTTCTCGTTCCAGGCGGTGGTGTCGAAGGTGCGGCCGGCAAGCGCCAGCGCCTTGGAGCCGTGGGTGATGCCGCCGCCACCGGCGAACCCGGTGGTGTCGTTCTCCCCCCGAGTGACCGTGAGGTACGGCGCGTCCGCCGCCTCGCGTGGCCGGCGGGTGATGATCTGGATCACCCCGGTGACCGCGTTGGCGCCGTAGGTGGTCCCCGGGGTGCGCACCACCTCCACCCGCTCCACCTCCTCGAGGACCACCGGCAGTTGATTGAAGATGTTGACCCCGAAGAGCGGGTCGCGCACTGCGTGGCCGTCGATGAGGATGAGGAGCTTCGACGACTGCATCACGTCGGTGCCGTGGATCCCCACCTGGGTCTGGCCGCCGTTGATCGTCCAGACATTCACCCCCGCCACC
This sequence comes from Nitrospirae bacterium CG2_30_70_394, assembly GCA_001873295.1. Classification (GTDB taxonomy): domain Bacteria; phylum CG2-30-53-67; class CG2-30-53-67; order CG2-30-70-394; family CG2-30-70-394; genus CG2-30-70-394. The sequence goes on from MNYW01000102.1 coordinate 23,986, forward strand.
TCGCGCAGGAGATCGGCGAGGTTGACCACCCCGGAGGCCGCAATCTCGTCGCGGGTGATCACGGTCACCGCCGACGGCGCTCGCTCGAGCGCCTGCGGGTAGCGGCTGGCGGTGGTCTCCTCCTGCTCCGCCGCGAGCAGGCTGAAGAAATCGCCACTGTCCAGATTCGGCGGCCGTTCCGAAGCCAGCGCGGCGGTGGCGAGGAGGCCGAGGGAGCAGAGGGCGAGGGCGCGGCGCAGACGCATGAGATAGGTCACCGGAGAGGGTGGGGTGGGCGCGATTATTCGCGGCCGGCGACAACCCCCACAAGCGCCCACCCGACCGGGGCGGGGCGGGGGCGGGGGTAGAGGAAGGGCCAAGCCGGCCGGGCGGACGCGCCGGCCGCACCCTCCCCCCCACCCACCGGCGGAGAAACCCCCACCCCCTGCGGGCCGCGGCGGAGGGCGATCGGGCCACGCGAGGGTGAGCACCCACGGCGCCGAATCCCGCACCCCCTGCCACCCCTTCCGCGCCACGCCAAAGCGGTCGCCTGGGAATGGCTCGGACCTTGTCGAGGGTGGCGAAGAGCAGCGGGCGCGAGTCCGGATCGGGAGCGGTTCGACCACCGTCGTACGGCTCGCTCCCCGGCGACGCGAGGCGCGGGGCCGCAGCGCCGAGTGCGGTGGCTTCGCCGTCAATCCAGACGGGGCGCACCGGCGCCGCGGGGACCCCCTCCCCCCTTGGGGCGTGGCGGGCGGTGGATTGCAAAGCGACGGGTGGCCGCTCTGCCCTGGCGCCGCCCGTCTCCGCGGGGAGGCGGGACGCCCAGAGTCCACGGCGCCGCCCCGGCGACGCGCGCGGCTACTGGTCGAGCACCCCGGTGCCGTGGACGAGGGCCTGGCCGAGGGACTCGAGGTTGAACTCGTGCCACGCCGCCATGGCGGCGCTGATTGCCTCCTCCACCCGCGCCCGCTTGTCGCCGGTGAGCTGGTGGCCGGGTTCGGGGAAGACCAGGGCCATGCGAATCCGGTGGGTGAACTCGAGCATCGTCTGCGCCACCTCCACCGTGTTCCCCGCCGCCGTGTCCGTGTGGCACTGGCGGCAGGTGGCGGTGATCGTCCCGGCGTTGAGGACGTGGCCGCCCACTGCGCCGTGGCAGGTGGCGCAATCCGCCGCCTTCCGCCCCGCGCTCAGGGCCTTGAAGTGCGGACTCACCCGGTAGCCGTGGAAGGTGTCCTGGTGGCAACCGCTGCACAACTGCACCACGGTGAGACGCACCGCTGGATCGCCCGCCGCCGCCTGGCCGCGGAAACGGATCCCTGCGTGCGCCTTGGCCGCCTCCGGCGCGCCGTTGTCGCCGCCGTGGCAGCTGGTGCAGGTGATCTCGTTGAAGGCGTGGATCGACTCTTCCCAGTCGGCGTAGGTGTGGGCCCAACCCGCCGCCTGCTCGATCTTCGCGTGGCAGGTGGGACACGCCGCGGCGGCGAGGCGGGGTAGGCAGAAAAAGAGGGCGACGAGGAGGCAGAGGCGACAGACCATGGCAGGCTCCAATGACAAATGGCGAGCGGCGGCGGAGGGTAGCACGGCTCCGGCGCGCGGGCAGCAAAACGCCACCCCCCTGCGCCGCCCCATCCCCGCCACCTGTCCGTATGCGCCACAGGGGGCGCTACCCAGCCGCGGACCAAGGCGAGCAGCCGCGCGCCTTGGAACCCGCTCGCTGGACGCCACCGCCCCCCGCGCCACCCCGCGAACGGTGGCCGGCTTCACCCCCCCGTGGAGCGCCTCGCCCCCTGCGGACCCTCTCCCGCGGTCTACGGCGTCGCGGCCCCCAACGGCCCCCAGTCGGGGGCGGTGGCGTTCATCCCCGGCGGGGTGATCCGGCGGTGGTCGCCGGTGCGCAGGTTGTGGATCTCCAGCCCAGCCTCGCCGTGGTGGGTGGTCTGGTAGACGAGGTACTGGCTGTTCGGCGCCCAGCTCGGGCACTCGTGGGAACCGGAGGCGTCGGTGACCCGCTGGATGTCGGTACCGTCGGGCCGGATGGTGAAGATGTTGAAGCCACCGTTGGTGGTCTTGGCGTAGGCGATCCGTTTGCCATCGGGCGACCAGGCGGGGTTGGCGAAATAGGTGCCGCCAAAGGAGAGGCGGCGCTCCCCGCCGCCCTCCGCGTTCATCAGGTAGAGCTGCGGCGAGCCGGAGCGGTCGGAGACGAAGCAGATCTGTTTCCCGTCCGGGGACCACGCCGGCCCTACCGATATCCCGTGGGTCTGGGTGAGCTGGCGGCGGCCATCCCCCGAGCGCTTTATCACAAAGATCTGGGTGTCCCCCCCGGCGGTCATGGTGAGGGCCAGCTGCCGGCCGTCGGGCGACCAGTCGGGCGCCATGTTCACCCCCAGGCTGCGGGAGATCCGCTTCACCATGGCGCGACCCACGTCGAGGACGAAGAGGTCGGGGTTGTTCTTCAGATAGGAGGTGAAGGCGATGTACTTGCCGTCTGGCGACCAGTCGGGCATCAGGTTGAGCCGGCGGTTGGCGACCACCCGGCGCGGATTGTGGCCGTCGAAGTCGAGGACATAGATCTCCTTCGCCCGGCCGCGGCGCACCTCGCAGATGATCCGGGTGTCGAAGACCCCCTCCTCGCCAGTCACCTCTTTGAGGATCTGGTTGGCGACCCGGTGGAGGAGGTAGCGGCGCGCGACCAAATCGCCGGTGAGCTGCTTGCCGAAGATCTGCCGGCGGCCAAAGAGGTCGTAGAGACGCGCCTCCACGGTGAGCCGCTCGCCCTCCACCTTGGCGCCCATCTTCACCAGGTACTCGGCGCCCACCGTGGTCCAGTCGCGGTACTCGAACGCGCCGGCGGTGAGACTGGCGGTGCGGTAGTCCTCCAGGTAGGCGGCCGGGTCGATGCGCTGGAAATAGCCGGAGATCTCCAGATCATCCGCCACCACCCGGGCGATCTCCTGCGCCAGGGTCACGTCCAGAGGGGTGTCGAGGCCGCGGCAATACGGGATGGCGAGATGGATCCGTCCCACCCCGGAGGGGGAGATGGTGGTGTATTCCGCGGCGCGGGCCGGAGGAGCGAGGGCCAGACCGAGAAAGACGAGACCGAGGACGAGGGAGCAACGGCGGAGCAGGCGGATGGGGGTCACGAGTCGATCGCCAAGAAAAGGAGGGGGGGAAGGTAGCGCCGGCAGTGGGGTCGAACCGACCCACCGGCGCGCTGGGGGTTCGGTAGCGGAGCCAGCGGGCGCGGCGCACCGCCTCACAGCTCGTCCGAACGGAACTCGAAGTAGAGGGTGACGGCGCTGCCGTCGAAGGCGTCGAGGAGGGAGAGGTCGTCGGGGGGAGGTTGCAGGGGCGTGGACTTTTTCACCGCCCGCTCCACCGCGTCGTCAAAGTACTGGTTTCCTGAGGGAGACTCCAGGACCACGTCGAGGAGCTCGCCGGCGAGATCGACGCGCACCCGCATCTTGGTCACCAGCTTGCTCTCCTTGGGGACGTTGGGGGGCAGGGTGAAGTTGCTCTTGATCGCCCGCCCCACCCCTTCCTGATAGGTGGAGCGGTGGCCCTCCGCCACCACCACCGCCTGGGAGGCCGCCGCCGCGCGGATCGCGGCCACCCGCTGCTCGCGCTCGGCCCCCGCACGCGCCTCGGCCACCCGGGTCTGCTCCTCCGCCTTGATCCGGGAGATCGTGTCGGCGAGCTGCTGGCGCTCCCTCTCCAGCCGGGTGGCCTCTGCCGCCTGTTGCCGCGCCGCCTTCTGCTGCCGTTGTCGCGCCGCCTCCTGGCGCTGGCTCTTCTCCTCCTCGCGCTGCGCCTCCGCGCGCCGCGCCGCGAGTCGCTCGCGGATGTCGGCGAGGCTCTTCTCCTCCACCTTCTTCTCCACCAGGGCGTGATCCGGCCCTTTCGGCGCCGGGTGGACCACCTGGGGCTTGGGCTCAGGCTTGGGCAACGGCGGCGGCGGAAGGGGCGGCGGGGGGGCGACCTTCGCCGCCGGCGGGGGCGGGGCGGTCGCCGCTTTGGGCGGCGGCGGCGGGGCCACCGACGGCGGCCCCGCCGTCTTTGGAACCGCCGCCGCCGGCGGCGCGGTGGGCGGTCCACCCCCCTCCTTCACGAACTGCACCTCCACCGACGGCGGCAAGGGGCGGGGGGGGTGGATGGCAAGGTGGCCGGCGGTGAGAACCGCCACCACCGCCACCACGTGGCCCACCACGCTGCGCCCGAGAAAGGGGCCGAGGCGGTCTGCGCGACTAGCCCGCATCGCTCACAAGGGCTCGTCGCGTCGACGCGCCCCTGCCCGGAGATGCTGGCCGGCCCGCAACCCTCGGCCCGCGGCCAGGCGTCCGGCCGGTTGCGGGCGCGGCCGGCAGATTCGGAGAGGCACACGCGCGGAGCAGATTCATGGTGAGAGGTGCGGGCTCAAGCCCACATGGCGACCGGCCTACCGGGTCTCCAGCGGGCGGGTCATCATTCCCAAGTGGTCAACCCCTGCCTCTTGGAGGGAGGCCATCACCTGCGCCACGACGCCGTAGGGGACGGTGCGGTCGGCGCGCAACAGGACCTCGCGCCGCTCGTCCTCGCGCGCGGCAAAGATCGCCACCACCTTCGCGCCGAGACCGCCGACCTCCACCACGTGGTCCTCGAGGGCAACCTGACCGTCCCGGTTGATGGTCACCGTGAGCGGCTCCTTCGCCTGCTTCACCGGGGTGGAGGTGGTCTCCGGCAGGTCCACGTCCACCCCCTGGGTGAGCATCGGGCTGGTCACCATGAAGATGATCAGGAGGACCAGCATCACGTCCACCAGGGGGGTGACGTTGATATTGGCGATCGGCGCCCGCCCAGCCCTACGGCGCAACATCTCTGGAGTCCTTCACGAAATGGCGCCGGACGATGTTCAGCAGCTCGGAGTGGAAGTTGTCCATCTCCGCGGTGAGGGTGTCGATCTTGCTGTTGAAATAGTTGTAGGCGATCACCGCGGGGATCGCCGCGGCCAGGCCGGCGGCGGTGGCCACCAGGGCCTCGGAGATCCCCGGCGCGACCACCGCCAAGGTGGCGTTGCCACGGGCACCGATCTCACGGAAGGCGTCCATGATCCCCCAGACGGTCCCGAAGAGGCCGACGAAGGGGGCGGTGGAGCCGGTGGTGGCGAGGAAGGTGAGGTAGCGGCGCAGGCGGGAGATCTCCTCGTTGGTGGCCCGCGCCAGGGCCCGGCCGATGTTGTCCACCCCGCCGAGGTCCGTGCTGATCTCACTCGGCGCATCGACCACCGGCGCGGCTTCACGGTCCCCGCGCTGGGAGAGGCGGACCAGCTCGCCATAGCCGGCGCGGAAGAGTTCCGCCAACGGCGCGCCGTTCAGGTTGCGGGCGGCGTCGAAGATCTGACCGAGGCGCACGGTCCGCCAGAAGATCTCCAGAAAGGTCTTCGAGCCCCGCCGGGCGCGGCGAACCACCTGCCACTTGAAGGCGATGATCGCCCACGACACCACCGAGAAGAAGACCAGAAGGAGGAGGACCGCCTGCACCATGGGCCCCGAGTGGAGGACCAGGGCGAAGACCGACCGGCTCTCGGCAGACCCCGCCAAGGCCCACGCGGAGTGGGGCACAACAAGGAGCGCGAAAAGGAGGGCGAGGCGCACGGCAGACAAGGGGAGGGGCAGGTGGGAAAAATGGGTGGCGATAGTGGGGAGGGGTGGCGGACGAAGTCAACGGCGGCCCAACCCCTTGACCGGCCATGCGCGCCTCGCTAGCGTCCGCTCCCCCGTGCGGGTGCGCGGCCCGCGCCACGGGGGGTGCGGGCTGGCTCGCCGTGGGGCCCGTGCGGCGGTGTAGCTCAGCTGGTTAGAGCATGCGGCTCATATCCGCAGTGTCCGGGGTTCAAGTCCCTGCACCGCCACCATCCGCCGCCGCCCGATGGAGCTCGCGCAAGAGATCCATCACCCGGTTGGCGGTGAACTGCTCGAAGTCCAGCGGCGCGCCCGCCGACTCCCACGCCACGCGACTCGCCATCAGGTAGTCGGCGCAGGCAAGCGGCGCGCCGACCCGGAAGACCACCCGATCCTGGATCGGCACCTCCAGCTCCATCGGCCCGGCGGTCGCCGGCAGGGGGTTGCCCACCATGGCGATCGGATAGGCGAGGTCGAACGCCTTCAAGTACGAGGTGGTCTCCTTCACCGGCACGTTGTCCAGCTCGCCCTTTGGCCGGCCGCCAAGGGGGAAGAGGCAGAAGATGTGGCCGTTGCGTTTGAGCTGCGCCATGCGCCGGAAGGCGGCGCGGTTGATCGTGGCGGCGGTGTGCTCCTCGGCCAGGCGCGCCCCCCGCTCCGCCGCGCCCTCCGCGTGACTCGGCCCCAGTAGCTCGCGGCGCGGCACGATGACGATGCGGGAAAAGATCTCCGTGTACATCTTCACCACCTCGCTCTCCTCGTTGAGCTTGCGGCCAGCGATGTAGATCAGCCGGTCGAGGATGCGCTGGTAGCGGAGCGAGGCGCGCCCGACGAGGTAGAAGAAGGCGGGGACGTCGAAGTTCCCCGCGTGCTCGGCAAGAAAGAGGATCCGCTGGCCCGCGTCGATCTGCGCCAAACAGTGGTCGAGGTGGTCACACCCCTGGAGCGCGGAGCCAGGCAGCAGGAGCTGCTCCATCAAGTCGAGGATCACCGGCAGGTTCCACCGATTGCCCGACTGGTAGACGTTCTCCGCGGTGATCCGGCGGTCCTGACCCGGGACGTGGTGCAGGGCCAGACGCTTCGTCGTCGCCACCACGAGCTGGTGCAGCGCTTCGCGGCTGAGGAGAACAGGAGCGACCATAGCGGGGCGACAAGATGGCACCGTGGCCACGCGGGTCACAACCTAAGCGCCGGTCGCGCGTGCTACCCCGGGGGCGGATCTTGCCCGCGCTCTTCCCCCGCCGGCCGGCCGCCAACCCCGCGCCAGTCGCGCCCCCCGCCTGCGGCCGGCGGCGAGGGCCCCACCCCTGTGCTCCCGCGGCCCGGCCGGGGAGGGGCGGCGATCGACCCCCACCGCGACGGACGGGGTACGATGGGCCATGGTCCTCGGGATCGGCATCGACCTGGTGGAGGTGGCGCGGATGCGCCAGGCGCTGGCGCGCTTTGGCGAGCGCTTTCTGGAACGGTGCTTCACCCCGGGCGAGCGCGCCGACTGTCTCTCCCGCCGCGACCCCGCCCCCTCCCTTGCCGCCCGCTGGGCGGCGAAGGAGGCGACGGCCAAGGCGCTCGGCACCGGCCTCGGGGGAGAGGTGGGGTGGCGCGACGTGGAGGTGGTGCGCACCGCCACCGGCCAGCCCGAGCTGCGCCTCACCGGCGCGGCTGCCGCCCGGCTGGCCGCCCGCTCCGGGAGGGTCCGGTTCTACCTCTCCCTCACCCACGAGAAGGGGATGGCGGCGGCGGCGGTGATCGCCGACGGTTGACGACATATCTGGATGGCGGTATATATGCATCCCCAAATATGTCCCCCACCCACCTCCTTCCCCTCCTCGCCGACCCCACCCGGTTGCGCTGCGTCACCCTCCTCGCCGCGGAGGGGGAGCTGTGCGTCTGCGAGCTCACCGCGGCCCTGGAGGTGAGCCAGCCCAAGGTGTCGCGCCACCTCGCGCCCCTGCGCGACGCCGGGGTGGTGGAAGACCGGCGCGCCGGCCGGTGGATCCACTACCGCCTCCACCCAACCCTGCCCGGGTGGGCGCTGCGGATCATCCACGAGCTCGCCGCCGCCACCGCCAGCGAGCCCCCTTTCACCGACGACCGCACCCGCCTCGCCGCCATGGCCGGAAGGCCGGAGCGCCTCTGCTGCCCCACCTGAGCCCCGGCGGAGTTGCTCCCCGCCAGAATCGGCGCCCGGTTGGCAACCCCCGCGCCACCCTCGGCCGACTCCCCACCGCGCCCACCCCCCCTCCCCTGTGGCCACCCCGCTCCGCATCCTCTTTCTCTGTACCGGCAACGCGTGCCGCTCGCAGATGGCCGAGGGGTGGGCGCGCGCCCTCGGCGGCGAGCTTGTCGTGGTGGCCTCGGCGGGGATCGAGGCCCACGGCCTCAATCCGCGGGCGGTGGCGGTGATGGCGGAGGCGGGGGTCGACATCGGAGACCACCGCTCCACCCTCGTCACCCCAGCGATGGTGGCGGCGGCCGATTGGGTCATCACCCTCTGCGGCGATGCCCACGACCACTGCCCGGTCCTGCCGCCGGGGGTCGAGAAGCGCCACTGGCCGCTGGCCGACCCGGCCCGGGCGACCGGCGACGAGACGGCGGTCATGGCCTCCTTCCGCGCCAGCCGCGACGCGATCCGGGCGCGGGTGGCGGCGCTGTTGGCCGAGCTCAACCAGAGGGACGAATGAGGACCCTCCACCTTGCCGGTTCGGCGATCCGCCTCGCGTTAGGCGCGCGGCGGCGGCGCCTCGGCGGCGCGCCGGGCGATCTGCCCTCGTCCGTGGCCCCGCCGCCAACCCCCGCCCCCGGGGTCCAGCCGGTGGCCTCCCCGCGCGCCCGTTCTACCCGCGCCTCCCGACTTCCCACCTCCCCCGCGGTCGAGCCCGTTGGGGTCACCCCCCGTCCCGCGGGATGGAGGTGCGGGTGAGCCGCCCGTGTCGCGTAGCCATGCAGCGGGCGGCGCGGGCCCGGCTGTCGCCCTTCGAGCGCTACCTCACCCTCTGGGTCTTCGCCTGCATCGGCGCCGGCATCACCCTCGGCCAGCTCATCCCCGCCCCCTTCCGCCTCCTCGGGCGGCTGGAGGTAGCACGGGTAAACCTGGTGGTGGCGGTGCTCATCTGGCTGATGATCGTCCCCATGCTGTTGAAGATCGACTTCGCGGCGCTGCACCGGGTGAAGGAGCACTGGCGGGGGGTGGCGGTGACCCTGTTCATCAACTGGGGGGTGAAGCCCTTCTCCATGGCCCTCTTGGGGTGGATCTTCATCCGCCACCTGTTCGCGCCGTGGTTGCCGGCGGCGCAGATCGACGCCTACATCGCCGGCCTCATCCTGTTGGCGGCGGCGCCGTGCACGGCGATGGTCTTCGTCTGGTCCAACCTCTCGGACGGCGAGCCCCACTTCACCCTCACCCAGGTGGCCCTCAACGACCTGATCATGGTCTTCGCCTTTGCCCCGATCGTCGGCCTGCTCCTCGGCCTCTCCTCGATCCACGTGCCGTGGGGGACCCTCTTCCTGTCGGTGCTCCTCTACATCGTCCTGCCAGTTGGCTTCAGCCACGCCTGGCGCAAGCGGCTCTTGGCACGCGGTGGCACGGCTCCCCTCGACCGGGTGCAGGCGCGGTTGGCGCCGCTCTCGCTGATCGCACTCCTCGCCACCCTGGTCCTGCTCTTCGCCTTCCAAGGCGAGCAGCTCCTCGCCCAGCCCCGGGTGATCGCCCTCCTCGCCGTGCCGATCCTGATCCAGGTCTACTTCAACTCGACCCTCGCCTACCTCCTCAACCGCGCGGTCGGCTCCGCCCACTGCGTGGCCGGGCCGTCGGCCCTGATCGGCGCCTCCAACTTCTTTGAGCTCGCGGTGGCCACCGCGATCTCGCTGTTTGGCTTCCAGTCGGGCGCCGCCCTGGCGACGGTGGTGGGGGTGCTGGTGGAGGTGCCGGTGATGCTCTCGGTGGTGCGCATCGTCACCGCCAGCCGGAGCTGGTACGAGCGCGGTAGACAAGTCGCCGTGGGGTGACGCTGGCCGACCTCCCAGCCCCCCCCGTCACGATCGCCGGCCCGCAGGGCCGACCTCCCCTACCCCCTACCCCGGAGTCCCCATGACCCTACTGTCGGTCTTCGATCCCCCCATGTGCTGCGCCAGCGGTGTCTGCGGCAGCACGGTCGACCCCGCCCTGGTGCGCTTCGCCGCCGACCTCCGCTGGCTGGAGGCCCACGGGGTGCGGGTGGTGCGCCACAACCTCGCCCAGGAGCCCGGCGCCTTCGTGGCCGAGCCGGCAGTCCAGGCCGCCCTGGCGGCGGAGGGCGCCACGTGTCTGCCCCTGTTGGTCGTGGACGGCGAGATCCGCGAGCGCGGCCGCTACCCCGATCGCGCCACCCTCGCCCCCTGGTTCGGCCTGGCAACGGAAGCGAGGGTTGAGCCGTTCGTCCTGCGTGCGGTCGCGCCGCCTTGCCCCCCCGCCCCCGGCGATGGCCGGGGGAAGTGCTGCTGATCCCATGGACCTCCTGACCCACCCCACGCGCCACCTCCTGTTCACCGGCAAGGGCGGCGTCGGCAAGACGAGCCTCGCCTGCGCCACCGCCATCCACCTCGCCGAGGGTGGCCGGCGGCTCCTGCTCGTCTCCACCGACCCCGCCTCCAACCTGAGCGACGTCCTGGGCGTGGCGGTGGCGACCACGCCGGTGGCGATCCCCGGCGTCGCCAACCTGCGGGTGGTGAACATCGACCCGCAGGCGGCGGCCGCCGCCTACCGCGAGCGGGTGGTCGGGCCGTACCGCGACCTCCTCCCCACCACGGCGATCGCGGCGATGGAGGAGCAGCTCGGCGGCGCCTGCACCGTGGAGATCGCCGCCTTCGACCAGTTCACCGCCCTGCTGGCCGGTGAGGTCCACGGGGGGGAGTACGACGTGATCTGCTTCGACACCGCCCCCACCGGCCACACCCTGCGGCTGCTGGCGCTGCCCGCCGCGTGGAGCGATTTCCTCGCCACCACCCCCGGCGGCGCGTCGTGCCTCGGCCCTGCCACCGCCCTCGCCTCCAGCCAGGCGCGCTACCGGGCGGCGATGGCCGCCCTGGCCGATCCGCTCCAGACCACCGTGGTCTTGGTGGCGCGCCCCGAGGCCACCACCCTTGCCGAGGCGGCGCGCACCGCGGTCGAGCTTGCCGGCGTGGGGATGGTCCACCAGCGGCTGATCGTCAACGGCCGGTTCACCGCCACCGACCCCAGCGACCCGGTGGCCGCGGCCTTGGAGCGGCGCACCCTCCAGGCCCTCGCCCACCTCCCCGCCCCGCTCGCCGGGCTGGCGCGCGACGAGCTCCCCCTCCAGCCCTACAACCTGGTCGGCGTCGCCGCCCTCCGCCACCTGTTCACCGAAGCCGCCGCGCCCGCCGCCCCACCCGCCCTTGGAGGGACCGTGGCGCCGGCCACCGCGCCGGCCACCGCGGCCGGCGGGGCGACCCTCGCGACCCTCCCCGGTTTGGGCGCGCTGATCGACGACCTCGCCGCCGCCGGCCACGGCCTACTCCTGTTCATGGGCAAGGGCGGGGTCGGCAAGACCACCCTGGCCGCGGCGGTCGCTTGGGCCCTCGCCACGCGCGGCCACGCGGTCCACCTCTCCACCACCGACCCGGCCGCCCACCTCCACCACGCCCTCGCCGAGCCGGCGGCCAACCTCACCGTCGGCCGCATCGACCCGGCGGCCGAGAGTAGCCGCTACACCGCGGAGGTCCTCGCCCACGCCGGCGCCAACCTCGACGCCGAGGGGCGGCGGCTACTCGCGGAGGACCTGCGCTCGCCGTGCACCGAGGAGGTGGCGGTCTTCCACGCCTTCGCCCGTCACGTGGCCGAGGCGCAAGACCACTTCGTCGTCCTCGACACCGCCCCCACCGGCCACACCCTGTTGCTGCTGGATGCCACCGGCGCCTACCACCGCGAGGTGGCGCGGCGGCAGGCCGCCAGCCATGACCCCCTTGCCACGCCGCTGATGCGGTTGCGCGACCCCGCCTTCACCCGCCTGCTGATCGTCACCCTCGCGGAGCCCACCCCGGTCTTCGAGGCCACTGCCCTGCAAGACGACCTTCGCCGCGCTGGGATCACCCCCTACGCCTGGATCATCAACGCCTCCCTCGCCGCCGCGAACCCGCGCGACCCGCTGCTGGTGGCCCGCGCGGCGGCCGAGGTGGGGCTGATCCACCAAGTCCAGGCCACCCTTGCCCGCCGCTGCTACCTCGTCCCCTGGCGGCCGGAACCCCCCGACGGCGCGGCGCTGCTGGCGGCGCTGGGGCGGGGGTAACCCCCACCGAGGTCGGACAGAGGGGGTCGACGCGCCGCGCCCGCGGTCCTCCACGTGGCGTCGTCCCACCGTGCGCTGGAAGAAGGTTCGTCGCGATCGCCGCAAAGGAAGGCGAAGGGGCGCGCATCGTGGCCGGGGAGGGCGCGGTCAACGCGCGGTCGTGAGCGACACCTCCGCCGGCAAGGCGCCCCGGGCGACGACGGTGAACCACCCTCGGTTTTCGTGGACGTGGATGGGCGTGGCTCTGAGCGCGCGCTGCTGCTTGGGCACACGATCGCGAAGGTCCGACGGCCTCCCCCTACTCCCGCCCCGCCCCTG
>MNYW01000135.1 GCA_001873295.1 Nitrospirae bacterium CG2_30_70_394
AGTACTGTGTTCGGTTCTGCCGATCGCGCATCTCGAAGTACCGCACGTACTTGGCCACTTGCTGGAGCTTCGACTGGTAAAGCTCCCGTAGCTTTGCGACGCGATCTCCGGAGCCCTTGGCGATTCGGACAGCATCTTCGGTGCCAAAGGCATCGACGATGTGCTGCACCACCTTGTCTTCCGGATGCTCGAGGAAACGGTTGATCGCGTCCGCCATGAAAGTGACGAAGGTCTCGCACCTCTTGCACTTCAGAAGTCCCTCGATCAGAGAGAAGGGGATGCCCGAGAAACCGAACGGGTCGATGAACGCGAACGTCGGCGCGAGGGTGTCCTTGCCCGACTCGATAGACTTCAGCATCTCGCCGAACTTCTCGTGAAATTTCCCCGACTCGGAGACGACCTTGAAGTGGGCAGGCACCTTGATAGCACTCAGCTCCTGGCGAAGGTGCTCGATGCGGTCCTCCCGTTCCTCGATGAACCAGAAGACGACCTCGCCGCCGATCGACTTGCTATGGTTCACCGCAATATCGAGGGCAATCACGGGAGAGCCTGCCTCGCCCCCCTTGTACCGCCCAGGCCCCGAGAACCCGTCGATGTAGACGATCCGGCTGTGGTAGGTGCTGAGGATCGGGAACCACGCGGCGAGGTACCGCCCGAGGATCTCATGCTTGGCCTTCGTGTGCGGGTCCAACTCCCACAGGGTTTCCTTCGGCGTCGCCATCCTCACCCCTCCGTGTCCGTCTGCGCATCAACGCCGGACTTGTTGCTCGCTTGCCTTCTCATACCTCCGCGGCCGACGCCAAACGCCGGAGGCCGCCTTCTTGCCATTCGAGCAGTCATGAACAAGCTCCGGGTGGTTTGCCGAACAGCGGAAGTTGCTTGCTGGTCCTGGCGGGTTTGGACTCCCGCTTGCCGCTGCCCGAGCCTCTGCCGCCTTTGGTCTGAATCCCCTTCGCGTTCTTGGTCCGGCTCGTGGATGGCCGGATGGTTGCCGCGCCGTTGTCGCCCGGGAGCTTCGCCGCGTCGTCGCGGGGCTTCGGAGCCGGTCGGTCCACCCTCTCGATGAAGTCCGTCTGATCGCCCTGGCGATGGACCTGTAGGCGCTCGCTGCGACGCAGGGCGGTCAGGTCGGTGCGCACGTCGAACGGAAAGACGGCCGGGTGGCTCACGAGCTGGTTGAGGGGCATGCCGCATTGCGCCGCGATCAGGAGCCCCTCGACAAGCAGCCCTCCAAGGGTGGATGGCACCGCGATCCTCTTCGACGGCGCAAGGTAGACGCCGACCTTCCCACCCTCGCGCAGCGCTCCCCACTGGACCATCGAGCGCACAAGCCGTTGTGTGGCGCGTCGCAGGGTCGACCTGTCGCCCCAGGTGTCGACCAGCCGGCGTGTGAGCTGAGACAGCGCCACCTCACCGTTGAGGCCCAGGCTCTTGCCGACCAGACCGGCAACGTCGACGAAGAACGGATGGGAGGCAGAGAGCATCGCCCAATGGATCGCGAGGCGTTCGTCCGCCGACGCCTGAACGAGAGCCTTCACGGCGGCTTCGCGCAAGGCCAGGGCGGCAGCAGGTGGCGTCAGCCACACCCGAGCGAGCACGGTGAGGGTCTTGCCTCTTGCCGTCTGGGCCGTTGCGCCGGCCACGACTCCCTCGAGTAGGTTCCAGACGTACTCCCTGGCAGCCTTCGGGGAGTCCCCGGCCGCGAGCCGACCGGCAACGGCATCCAGCCACTCGAGCTTGACCGGCCTGTCCATGCCTATCGTTCGCTGCTCGCCGGCCGTCATGTCGTCCTCACGATCTGCACGAACGGCACGATGACTTCCTCGATGCACGCGCCGCCGTGGGCTACCGTTCGCTTGCCCTCTGTAATGAAGGCGCGACGATCGGGCGCGAGCAACGGCAAGTAGTCCTGTGGCAAACCGACGTTCTGCCAGGGGATGGTCCCTGGATACTGCTGAGCGACGGAGCTGCGGGTCAGCTCGTCGCGAAACACATGGACGCGCTCCCCGCGCTGCTCGGCGGTCGCGCCGACGTTTGGCTTCCCAAGCCCATGGCCTTCGACGTTGCCGTGGTCCGCGGTCAGCGACACGTCAAAGCCGCCATCGACGAGCAGCTCGATGAGCTTCGAGAGAGCACCCCGCTGGGCCCAGTGCCGGACGCTCGCGTGCAACCCGTCAGTGCCGGTCACGACACCATGCAGCATCTGGTCGATGGTGCCTACCACGACTGCGAGGACGCGGCATCTCGGCTGTTCTGCCTGCTCCCGCACACGCTCGAGGTAGGCGTCGTCCTCCTCCTGGGACTTCTGGCAAAGGTACGCCACCTCTGTCTTCTTGAGCCCCTGGTCCTCCCAGAAGCGGGTCCAGTGCTGCTCCTCTTTGCTGGTGGTCGCTATGCTCGGAGCGAAGAAGAACGGCGGGTCGCCTGCGAAAATCGACTGACGAGAAACCGAGGTCAGGGTCGGCACCCACGCGAACAGTGCACCCTCGTCGGTCGACCAGCGGTGGCTGGGAGTTTCCTGACGGAGAGCGGCCCACTGGTCGAGAGAGAGCCCGTCCACTACCACTAGCGCGCGCTTCACGGAGGTCGCAGACGAAAGCCCATGAGCGAGGAACCGCGGAACATGGTGCACCATCACGGGGCGAGGCCAGGGCGCCAGAGACGATAGGGCGGCGTAGTGAACGCGAAGCCACCCATCAAACGCCGCCTCGAGGCGGCCGTGCAGCAGGTCGAAGGCGTCGCGAACAGGCTCCGGAAGCGCCGACGCGAGCGACCACCGCAACGCCAGGGCCTCCCCGAAGCGCTGCGCCACCTGAAGCCACTGCTGGTGGTCGGCCGAGTCGTTGGGGAACTCGGAGGACAGGCGATCGACCAGCTTGGACACGCGCCCGATCTTGTCGGTCGTGTCGTCACCGCCAACGCCGACCGCGTACCAGGCACCCTTCACGCTGGCCTTGGAGACCGTACCCGTCGGCACGAGGAGTCCCTCGACGAACAGATTGTCGATGTAGACCCTCACGTCGTCGTGCTCGAAGGGCAGGTCGGTGGGCCCAGCGTGTCGAAGGCCGTAGGGCTCCTCGGGTTCGGCGCCCTTGTTCGCTTCCGCCGAGAGCTTCCGCTTCACGAAGATGGGCCATCGTTCCTGGAGGAAAGCCAAGAAGCACGAACGGCTCGGTACGATCTGATCGAGCGGCCACGCGTTCCACCGCCCGCTGGTCCGTAGCAGTCGCAGCAGATGTTCGTCGAGAGACGGCGGGAACACGCGACCGCTGTAGTGGCGCCGCAGCAGCACGCGAAGCAGGTCGGAAGGCGTCTTGATGAGTTCCGGTGCAACCTCGTAGACCTGACGCAGGATGAAGTCCCTGGTCGCGTTGACACCGAGCTGCTCGGGCTGGTGAGCCTGTTGGGCCTCGAACACGGCATCGAGATCGTGCCGGTCGAGCTCGGCTACGACGTGTGGCTGGAGGTTCGGAAACAGCTCGGCCAGGCTGAACGAGAGCAGTCGCAAATCCCGGCGGGCCTCTTGGAGAAGGTCGAACGGAAGCCAATCCAGCTCGGCTCGTGGGGCGCGGAGTACGACAACCAGGTTCGTCGAGTCTCCCGCATCCCAGACACGACGGAACCGCTGTTCGTAGGCGTACCGGAACGCGGCGTGGTCGTCGATGCTGATGACCTCGAAGCCCCGGAGATGTATCCCCTCGATGATCCCCGCCTCGGTGAGGAGCTGGTCTGGGTCGGCGACAATCGTGAGCCGCGCGACCGCCGCAATCTCGGGCGTGAAGTGCGCCAGAAGTGGGTCGCGCCAGGAGGTCATGCCAGGTGCTCCTGCGGTGCGATGCGGACGAGCACGATGGCGGTGAGCTCAGGCAGCGCAGCCTCTCGGGCTGCTAGCTCCGCAGACCACTCCTGTTCCTCGGCAGCAAGCCGCGCGAGGCGGTGTGCCCTCACATGTGGAAGTCCCAGGCGCTCAATCGTCCGCTTCCGACCCGCGAAAGCGTGAGTACCCTTCTTGCGCTCTCGACGTGTGCTCTCCCGATGGGCCGATAGCAGCTCATCGAAAACGACCGCCCCGTGGCTCTCTGCGGCCTTGTGGGAGGTCTCGTAGGTACCGGTGGCGGCGGCGACATCGCTGAGACTGCCCTCCACCTGCCGCACACCGTCTTCGAGGGCGATCAGCCGATCCCAGACCGTGCGCGCCGTCGGGCCGAGGACCCGGCCGTCGTCGCTCAGGAACAGGGCCATCGCGCGCTGCCGGCGGCTGTTTGTGGTCTGAAGACTGATGCGCCACAGCGACCAGACGCCGGACACCTTGTCGGAGACCCCGGAGATGCACGCCACGGGAACCGGCTGGCCGGGGGCGAACACCGGAAGTTGGCTGATGAGCCCCCGGATGCGCTCGTCCTCGAGCGATAGGAGTTGCGCTCCTGGAAGCTCCGCGTCGTCACGGGTGAAGACCGCGCCCTTCACCTCGTGGCCATCCGGCCAGCGAAGATCGTAGCCCACTTCGGCCCGCTCGATGCGGGCACCAGCGGCGCCCTGCGCACGCAGGTGGGCTACGGTCATGCGCTCGGTCCAGAAGGGCATCTGGTGGCTGGCGACCTTCTGGGCGAAGGCTGGGTCGAGTCGTGGGGTTGGCGAAAGCAGCTTGGCCCCGGTCCGGGCCTCCTCTGCCTTGCGCCGGATCTCCTCGGCGAGCGCGGCCGCCTTCTTCTCTGCGTCCCTGGGCGACAACACCGCCTGTACGAAAAGCTCCTCGAAAGGGATGCCACCCTCCTCGGAGTCGAGAACGTCGGCGAGCTTGTCGACGCCGAATTCCTCCAGGATGCGCTGGAGTTTCTCCTCAAGCACATCTCGGACGCGGCGCTCGACCGTGTCGTCGAGCGCAAAGTTCAGCGCACGGACGATGAACTTCTGGCCGATGCGGTCGACGCGCCCGATGCGCTGCTCGATCTTCATCGGGTTCCACGGCAGGTCGTAGTTCACGACCACGTGGCAGAATTGAAGATTCAGGCCCTCGCCGCCGGCGTCGGTCGACACGAGCACTTGAGCGTCGGCCGCGAAACGCCGCTGCACCTCGCGGCGCTCGTCGAGGTTGAGCGAACCATTCAGGCAGGCCACGGTGAAGCCGCGCTGGCCCAGGAAGTCCGCCAGCATCGCCTGAGTGGGGATGAACTCGGTGAAGACGAGCACCTTGAGTTGTGGATCGTTGTCCTCTCGCTGAAGCCGCTGGATCGCCTCCAGCAGAGCCAGCGCCTTGACGTCGGGGCCACGCGCCTCGCAGCGACGGGCGGCGGACAGCAGCAGCTCGACCTCCTTGCGTTCGTCCTTGAGCCCCTTGAGCCTCGCCTTGAGCACCGTGTCGAGCTGATCCTGTGCGTCGAGGGCCGACCACTCCTCGGCGATGTCCTCGGGGAACAGGGAAAGCTGGCCCGCGGGAAGCTCGAGCACCTCGAGGCGTCGCTCCAGCGCCGTGCGGCTCGCCGCCGTGCTCGACGTGATGAGCCGCTGCATCAGAATCATCAGGAAGCCGACGGCGGTCTGTTTCTCCCGCATCGCGCGGTTGTAGCCGTCGCGGACGTACTCGGTGACGGCATCGTAGAGCGCCCGCTGCTCCTGGTGCGCAGGTCCCCAGGCCACTGCTGTGAGCTGAGTATGGCGCGGCTTGAAGAGGGGATTCCCCTGGGCATCGATCGCGCGTCGCTTCTCGGTGCGGATGACGTAAGGAGCAACCAGCTCCCGCGTCACCGCGTCCCCGGCCGGCAGAGCGTCGGCGTCGATGAAGCCGATGATCCTGCGGAAGGAGTCGGACTTTCCCTGATGCGGGGTCGCCGTCAACAGGAGCAGATACGGAGCAGCCTGGGCGAGGGTCTCGCCCAGCTTGAACCTGGCCACCTGCTCGGTGCTGCCACCGAGCCGATGGGCCTCGTCGATCACGATGAGGTCCCAGCCCGCCGACACGAGGTCTTCGAATCGTTCACGGTTGTACCGGGCGAGCTGTTCGCGGGTCCATCCTCGCCGAGCCTCGAGAGGCTTCACCGAGTCCAGGGGGCAGACCACCTGGTCGTGCATACGCCAGAGGTTCTCGGCGTCATCGAGCCCGGCTA
Source organism: Nitrospirae bacterium CG2_30_70_394 (assembly GCA_001873295.1). Lineage (GTDB taxonomy): Bacteria > CG2-30-53-67 > CG2-30-53-67 > CG2-30-70-394 > CG2-30-70-394 > CG2-30-70-394. The sequence goes on from MNYW01000135.1 coordinate 6,105, forward strand.
CCTGACGGAGCGCGGCCAGGTTGCTCGGGATGATCAACCGGAAGTTCTCGTTGAAGTGGGTCTTCATCTCGCTGACCCACTGGGTCACGAGCCCGGTGGGGGCCACCACGAGAATCCGGCGCGCGAGACCGCGGATCTTGAGCTCGCGAAGGATGAGTCCGGCCTCGATGGTCTTGCCCAGCCCAACCTCGTCGGCGAGCAGGTAGCGGATGCGGTCGCCGGACATCGCTCTCTGTAGGGCGTGGAGTTGGTGAGGCAGCGGCATGACGCTGCCCTCCAGAGGCGCGACCAGAGCATCGCGTTCGAGTGCGTCGGCGATCCGGGCGGCAGCGCTGGTGAAGCAGAGCCGGTCGAGGAGCCCAGACTCAATCGTCTTCAGCGGCGCCAGGCGGCCCTGAAGCGTTCGAACCGTAGACCCGCGGCGTGGCAGCCAGACCAAACACGTGGCCTGGTTCCAGAGGACCTCCGTGTCGACCACCCGGCAGGGCTCATCATGGTCCAGGCTCCAAAGCCAGTCTCCCGGCTGCATCATCGCCTCTCAGTCGTCCCGCGGCTGCTCATCCGCTGCAGCGGCCCAGATCGTGAGTAGAAGCTCGGCATCATCAATCAGCCGATACACCGGCAGGCGCCCGCAGAGCTTCCGGCTCTCCTCCAGGATGATCGGGACGCCATCCCCTCGCTTCTCCATGAGGAAGCGCCGTCCCGGCGCGCCGGCCGGATCGTCGACGGGGCACTTCGCCAGGAGTGTCGTGATCAGCTCGTTTCGCGTCGACTGGCGGAGCGCGAGGCTGTCGATGGTGACCGTGTTGGGAAGTGGACCGGGTGAGTAAAGCTCCAGTCGATCATCGAACATGAAGAGTCGGATTTTCGATCCGTGAATCGAGTAGTCGCGATGGGCGAGGGCATTCACGACTGCCTCGAAGACCGCGCGCAGACTGAACTGGGGCAATTCCGTGCGCGCCGGATCCTTCCGAGCCGCCACGGCCATGTTCCTGCGTACGAAGGCCAGGGCCGTCCGAAGTTGCTCGTCGAGCGGTCCGGTGAGCTCCCGTGCGTCGGTCTGGTAATTCGAGTCCTGCCGTGTACCCCTGTACCTCACGGCCTGGATGAAGGCTCCGGGAAGCCACTGCTCGGGGCTCCGGGAACACATGAGAACGCCAGCCACACTGGCACGCACCTGCCCCGCGTCGTCTTTGGTGAGCAGGCTCGACTTCTGGAGACGCGCGACCGGCTCCCCTGAAAACGAAGAGAGAAACCGGCGCCAGAGCGGCTCGTCGAGATCCGCGAGCCCGGATTCAGGAACCACCTGCTCGTCGAAGCGAAGGAGCCGTGCCTGGCTGCGCTGCTGGCCAAGGCGCAGCAGCAGGTCGGTCGGTAGCTGCCGTGTAGAGCTTCCCTGGCGGTGAAAGTATCCGCCCGGACTCTGGTGGATAAACAAGCTCCGGGGGATCTCGACCTTCAGGATGGGTCGCAACGTGCCGGTGCTATCGGACAGCTCCATCCGCAGCGTTCGGAACACCACGGGGGGCTTGATGCTGTCCTGACAGATCTCGAAGATGAAGCGCTCGACCTCTTCGAGACGTTCGAGTGGAAGGCCAAGGATCTCCTTCGTCTTGTCGTCGACCCCCAACACGAGCACCCCTTCGGCCGTGTTCGCCATCCCGCAGATCGTGTCGGCCAGCTCGTCGCGTCGCGGGCCGTCGACTCGAGAGCCTTTGAAATACACCGCTTTGGTCTCGAGCGACGTATCTTCGCCGAGACGAATCTTCCGCAGCAGTTCCTCGGGGCTGTCATACATGGCGGGCCTCCAGGGCAATACGTCTATAGCGCTGGTCGAACGCTTCGCGCCCACCTTCCATCACGGTGCAGATCGTCTCCCGCACCTTTCTCTCCTGCAGGCTGCCGGCGCACTCCTGCTGCGTCTCACCGTTGCGGGCGACGAGAGCGACCACCAATTCCGCGTCACCGTTGACCACGATGTTGGCATTGTGGGTGACCACAAGGAGCTGCCGCCGCTGCTTGACGTCCCGAATCTGCGTGACGATTAGGTTGTAGATGAGGTGGTTGTCGAGATCGTCCTCCGGCTGATCGAGGATGAGGGGCTCTTCCCCGTAGGAGAGCAGGAAGGCGAGCAGCGCGGCCGTCTTCTGGCCCGGCGAGCCTTCCTGGATGGAGCGGAAGCTCCGGCCATCACTCGAGGTGCTGTACTGCACGTCGAGCGAGTCCTCGGGGAACCAGAGGTCCAGCCGGTCGAGCGCCTCGGGGGGAAGCTTGCTCAGGTGGGCAGCGAGCTTCTGACGCCCGACCGCGGAGTCCGGCTGGCCCAGTGCGAGCGTGCCGACTTCGCGCCTGATCGCCTCGAGCGCCTTCTCTATCGCCGCCGGCTCGCGACCGCTCGCGTAGAGCGGTCCGAGCAGCCCGTCGCCGTCTGCGGCGCCGATTTCCTTCTCGAAGCCCTTTTCGAGTTGGAGGAGCCGGCGGAACTCAGCCTCGATGGTCTCCGTCGCTCCATAGGGAAGGACCCGGATCATCACATACTGATTGCCCATCAGCACCGTCTTGATGAACTCGTCGCGGGCCCCTGTCAGCTCTCGACGCAGCGCGAGCAGACGACCGAGGCTCGCGTCCGCCTGCGCCCGGATCGCGACGACTTGCTGCTGCCGGGCAACCAGGTCCTTCAGGCGCTGCTCGATGGTCTGTCGGCGGTGGACGAACTCCCCGAATGCAGCCGGGTCACCGGCCCCTTCAGCGGCCAGCCGTTTCTTCAGCTCCTCGTAGCTCCGAGAGGCAGCGTCCACGGCCAGTTTCCAGGCGGAGCCATCGCGGTCCAGTTTCCAACGGGCAATGACCTCGTCTGTCCTTCTTGCCAGCTCGGCCAGGGCAAGGCGAATCGCATCGAGGCTCTGGTGAGCAGCTTGCGCACGCTCGTGCAGCATCGCGTCCTGCGGTGAGCCCAGATCGAGCGCGGAGGCGTCGAGCGGATCCGGGAAGAGCTCCCCCGCGAGCTGGCGAATGCGCTCGCCAGAGTCGGCCCACGACGTGCCCCAGGCTTCGACCGCATGCTGCTGTCGCTGTCGTTTCTGAAAGCCGTTTAAGACCTCGGCGTGCCCTGCACTCTCGAAGACCGCCAGCTTGCGCGTTACGTCGTCCAGTTCACCGCGGAGGCGGGGCTCCTCTGACAGCCCCGCGTCGATCTCCCGCGCCTTCGCCCGCAGGGAGAGGAACCGGGTCTCCTCCTCCTTCCACCGCTCTTCCCAGGCGTGACGACCGACCTTCGGTGCATCATCCACGATCCGCAGCAGGGCCAACGGGGCCTTGGCGAGCTGGAAGATCTGCTTCTGGCTGTAGATGCGGACCGGAAAGCGCTGCTGGAGGTCTCCCTCGACGCGCGCCCACGTCCCGTCAGCGCGCTCCTCCTGGATGGGGTCCACCTCGCCGCTCGGGGTCCACTGGAGCCGAAAGCGCGCGTGGTCCTTGCGGTAGGTGACCATGAACCGCGTGTCCTTGGTCAGCACGCCGTCATCGTCGCGGTTCGCGTACACCGTCCGGTACTTCAGGAGATCTGCCTTAAGCGCTTCGGGGATCTCGGCCTCCCGGCGCATGGCGATGCGCAAGAACTCAACGAGGGTGGATTTGCCGGTCCCGCGACCGCCGATGAGCGCATTGAGCCACGGGTTGAGCTGCACGGTGAACGACTGCGCGCGACCCATGTAGCGCGCCTGCGTGATCTCGATCGACTCGAGCACCAGCGACGCGTGTCGGTTCGGGTCGTCGGCATTCAGATCGGAGCGCTGCGCGGAGAGGGGCCCATCGAGCAGCGCGAGCCGCAGCCCGTCGAGACTCGGCGTTCCCATTTTGATCCAGGTGAAGTGGCTGCCCGGGCTGCGAGTACCGCTCGGGTGGTGAGAATCCGAGCCCAGCACTTCAGTCCACGCGAGCTTGCGGTCGAGGTAGAGCTGCGGTTTCGGTCGGGTCGGATCGACGACCTCCATGGCGAAGATCGACGTGCAGGCGAGCACCTGTTCGAGCGTGGTCCCGGAGATCGCCGTGAAGACCCCGCTCGGCCCATCGACATGCGCGGGGATTGCAAGGCCCCCGGCTCCGTCGATGGCCTGCACCACCTCGACCAGCGACTTGTTGGTCACCGCATCGCTGCCGCCCTTCGTGCCCGCAAATCCCACCGCGCCGAGCAGCGAATCGAGGTCCGGCGTGCTTTTCTCCGGGCTCAAGAGCGCGAGGACGTGAACCCCGCCATGGACCGAAATCTCCAGGCCCGGAAACAGGGTGAGCGGCCGAAAACCGTTGGGTCGGTCCGCCTCGAGCTGCT
>MNYW01000060.1 GCA_001873295.1 Nitrospirae bacterium CG2_30_70_394
TCCGTACCGTCGACACGGGCGAGGACCGTGTCCGGCAGAACCGGCTCAGCCGCCCCGGCTGCACCCACGGCCACGGCGAGGAGAAGGCAACAAAATGAAGGGGTGGCAAGGAGTCGCATCGCAGGTCCGTTCGTGCAGGGGGAAAAGAAACAAGGCTGTATCTGAGTCGGGGGTCGGCGGGTCCAACGCCTGCAGGAATGAACGCCGCCGGTGACGCAGACGGGGCCTACGAAAAAGGGAGGGGAGCGGCTCCACCGCCCCCCTCCCTGGTTATGCCCGGAACGACACCTGCCTACAAGGTGGCGAGAAAGGCGCCGAGATCGGCGATGTCCGAGCTGGAGAGCGCGCTGCACTGGCTGGGCATCGTGCTACCCGTGTCGCAGGCGGTCTGGAGCTCAGCCGCGTTGCTCCCCTGCACCGAGGGGAAGGAGCCGCTCCCGCTGCCGTCGGCCGCGTGGCACGAGCCACAGCTCTTGCTGCTGTAGAGCGCCGCCCCGTTCGTGACGTTCGGGCCGCCGCCGCCCTCGGTGGTGCAGGTGGCGGAGCAACCGTCGCCGGCGGTGGTGTTGTGGTCGTCGCACTCCTCACCCGTCTCGACGGTGCCATTGCCACACACCGCCTCGCCGCCGCCGGTGAGGGGGTTCGCCACCTCCTCAATCCCGCTGTCCGCACCGCCGTTGTCCGCCGCCTCCTGATGGATCCAGGTGATCGCGGCGTCGAAGTTGGCGGTGATGTCCACCGTCTCCTCCTCCGTGGAGATCGTCCCGTTACCGTCGAGGTCGTAGGCCACCGTGGTCCCGCTGGGGACGAGGGTCGGGACGCCGAAGGCGTTCACGTTCGCCTCCCCGTGGCAGGTGGCGCACTTGAGGGGGCCGTGGGAGCCGTCGGGGTTGAGGGCCGCGGCCTGGGCGTAGGTGGTCTGGTCCACCCCCGGGGTCACCGGGTAGAGGCCGTGAATCGACTGGTGGCACACCTGGCAGGCGAGGCCGTGGTGGCCCTTGGCGTAGCGCATGAGGGCGTACTTGCCTGGCTGGGTGATTGGGAAGGAGACGCCGCCTTGGCCCTCGACGAAGGGCGCCGCGTGGCAGTCGGCGCAGTGCGGCGCACCCACCGCCAGCCAGTAGTCACCGGCGTCGTCCGCCTGCTCATAGGTGGCGACAAAGGCCGTCCCCGGCTTGGCCGAGGTGGCGTTCGGGTTGCCGTTCTCGATGTTCACCGTGATGTCCCCGTCCGCGTCCGTGGCCGCGAAGGGAAGACCGGTGTTCGCCGTCAACGTGGCGACCGGGATGCCGTTGACCGTGGTGGTCGCGGTGGAGAAGCCGAGGTCGACGATCTTGGTGCTGTCGCTGCTATCCACGGTCCACGCATTCAGGACCGCGATGGAGGGTGAGCCACCGCGCCGGAAGGGGGCGAGCCAAGCAGCGGCGACGTCGTCGATCCCGTCTTCGTCGACGTCGGCCATCCAGCTGTTGCCACCATTGGTGTGTTCGGTACGCGGGTCGATCATCGCCTTGAGCCGCGCCTCGGTGAACTCTCCCCCGGTGGGGTAGGCGATCGAGGCGGTATTGAGCTGGGTCGCGAGGTCCGCGAGGCTGCTGGCATCACGCACCGTGTCTGCCGCGGCCGGCTTGAAGGCGTTGCTGCCGGCGGTGGCCCCGAGGTTGTCCGCCTTGTAGAGGACGCGCGAGAGCATGTTGTGGCAGTTGCTGCACCACAGCCCCTTGCGCTCGCCGTTCGGGGCGATGTTGGAGGTATCGCCCACCTCCCACCCCTGGCCGCGTGAGACGTTGGCGCGAATGAACTTGCCCACCGCGTTCAGGTGCTCGGGGGTCTGGGCGCCGTCCTCGTCCTTGCGCGGGTTGGAGTGGACATCGCGGCCCACGTAGCAGCCGCCCGCGGCATCGCGGTTGTCGTGGTGGACCTGATCACCATCGGTGTCGTCGATCGTCCCGTCGCCGTTGGTATCGCCGTAGAAGTTCTGGCCGGTGAAGGTGATCGGGTAGCCGTCCAACGACCGGTCCTGACGGTGCGCCGGGTGGCACCCCTGACAGCCGCCGGTACGGCCATTCGCGTCGGGCAAGGGGCGGTTGTTGATGTGGCGGAAGTGGATCGCCTGGGTGATCGGCTCCACCAGGATGGCACCCTCCGGACGACCCGGAAGGCCACGCAGTTCGAGCTGCCCATCGGTCTGCACCATGAGGGTGGCGACGTCCTTCTTCAAATAGTCGCGCACCGCGTTGCGCCCGTCGGCCTGCTTGTAGGCACCGTCGACGTTCGCGTAGTCCACCACCTTCGCCTTGTAGGTGGTGTGGCTGGCGCCGGCGCCGTAGCGGGCGGCGATTTGCGCGTCGTCCGCGGCGGTGGTGTCGAGCACCGCGCCACCGCCGAGCCAAGCGGCGACGTTGTCCGGGTGGCACTTCTGGCACTGGATCGGGTCGTGGCCCAGGCGGTTGGTGGAACCTTGGCCGCGGAAGGAGCCGTCGGCGTCGAAGGCGGCGCCGCCCGGGTTGTAGTTGGCGAGGAAGGAGGTCCCCACCCGCAGGTCGTGGAGGCCAAGGATGGAGATCGCCGCCGACTTGATCCGGTCGATGTAGTCACTCGATCCGAGAGACTGCCAGTAGGTGCGCTCGGCGATCACCTTGGCGTAGGTCTCTGGCGCCTCAACCTCCAGACGCAAGTTCGGGGTATCGAGGTTCTCGTCCACCTCGATGCCGTGGCAGGAGGCACAGTTCGGGATGTCGATCGGCTCGGTGCCCACGAAGGAGACCGGCTGCCCCTTGGAGTTGATCACCGGCGCATTGGTGGCCGCGTCGAGCATGCGGACCCGGGCCATCTGGTACGGCTGGACGTCGGTCTCGTTGATGTCGAGGAAGTTACGACCAGCAAGCTCCGAGTCGAGGAAGGGGGTGAGGGTCAGCCCGACCGCCTCCCAGATCCCCGGGTTGGTCAAAACGATCGGGGTGTTCTCCACCACCGGCGTCTTGGTCCACACCACCGTGCCGGTGGTGCCCGAGTTGCCGAGGTAACCAGAGAGGCCGGCCGTCAGGGGGCCTTGGTCGGTGGACAAGACGATGTCGTGGCCGTCGAAGAGCTTGCTCGCCTCCGTCGTGTTCGCCCCCGGCGTCCCCTCCGTGTCGGAGTAGATGTAAAGGTGGGTCCACTGGACGTTGCCGACGTTGTCGGTAGCGTCGGTCACGTCGCCGTCGCCGTTGGCGTCATAGAGGGCACGGAAGTCGATGAGCTTCGACCCCTCGCTGAAGGTGTTGTCGACGAAGTCGTAGGCGAGCTTGTACGCCTTGGTTCCGTCCACCAGCAGGGTCGCGTGGCCGGCGTCGTCCTTCGCGTACTTCTGCATCACGGTGGGGAGCGCCCCAACCTTCACCACCTGCGCTTGAATCGAGTTGTAGAGGGGCAGGATGCAGCAGTAGGAGAAGTCGAAGCCGGTGCAGTGCATGCCCAGCTCGTAGTTGATGGAGATAACGAAGTCGGTGGAACCGAGCTTCGGCCACGCATTCGCGGCGGTCACCGTGGCGCCGTCGAAGGAGATCAGACCGAGGTCGATGATCCCCCCCTCCGCGGCGGCGCTGGCCAAGTCGCTCAGGCGGCCAAGCTCGGTAGCGCCGTCGTAGAAGACGATGTCCACCACCGGCCCGAGGGTGAAGACGAGAACGAAGCTGCCGTTCTGCTCCGGCTTGGTGGAGGCGAGGAGCTCACCACCCTCGGCGGCGAGGGCCTTGATCGTGATATCCCGGTTCTTCACCGCGCCGAGGGCCGCCGGGGAGAGCTCTGAGCCGGTGCTGCCAGTGATCGTCACATCGGAGGTGGAGGCGCCACGTGACCCCTGCGGGCCGATGGCGCCGTCGCTGCCGTCGTCGCCCTTACAGCCGACACCAGCGAGGGAGAGTGCGATGAGCAGCGCGACGAGCGCAGTCCACGGGGTGGTGTGCATTAGCCTCTTCATCTGGGTTCCTCCTACGGGTGGCCCCGGGCGGGTGCAAGACCCGGCCGGGTGGGTGAAAGACAAGCTCGGTGGCGTGGATCCGGA
>MNYW01000013.1 GCA_001873295.1 Nitrospirae bacterium CG2_30_70_394
GCGGGGAGCCGGCCGCTCCCCGCGGCCTGGCGTTGCCCGCCGCCGGCGCTGCCCCGCCGGCGGAGTGCGCGCTGCTGGCGCCGCCCGGACGTGGCATCCCAGCGCGCCCGGACCGCGGGATCATCCCAGCCCGTACAGCGCCCCCACCTTCGCCTCTAACGACTCCAGCAGGGGGCGCTCGGAGAGCGGCTGGCCGGTGATCGACTGGATCAGCTCCGCCTGGGTCAGGCGGCTGCCGGCGCGGTGGACTCGGTCGCGCAGCCAGCCGCGCAGGGGGGCGAGCTCGCCCGCGGCAATCTGCCCCTCCAGCCCCGCCACCTGCTCCCGCGCCGCGCCGTAGAGCTGCGCGGCGACCAGGTTGCCGAGGGCGTAGGTAGGGAAGTAGCCGAAGTCGCTCGTCCAGTGGACGTCCTGCAAACAGCCATCGCGATCGTTTGGGACCTCGATCCCGAGCCAGCGCTCCATCGCCGCGCGCCACGCCGCTGGTAGCTCCGCCACCTCCAGCTCCCCGGCGATCAGCCGCCGCTCCAGCTCCCAGCGCAGGCAGATGTGGAGGTTGTAGTGGAGCTCGTCCGCCTCGGTGCGGATCAAGCCGGGGGTGACCACGTTCAGCGCCCGGTAGACCGCCTCCGCCGTCACCGCCCCGAAGCGCTCGGGAAAGACCGCCCGGAGCTCGCCGAGGAGCCACGCCGCGCCGGGAAGCGACCGCCCCACCTGGTTCTCCCACAACCGCGACTGCGACTCGTGCAACCCCATGGAGAGCGGCTGACCCACTGGCAGGTCGGCGAGGTCCGGGTCGAGCCCCTGCTCGTAGAGGCCGTGGCCCGCCTCGTGGAGGATCGAACCGATCCCCTCGCGCAAATCCGCGCGCCGCAAGCGGGTGGTGAGGCGCACATCGCCGAGGGAACCGGAGGAGAAGGGGTGCGGCGCCGCGTCGAGCCGCCCGCCGTCAAGGTCAAACCCCATGGCCACCACCAGCCGGTGGGCCAGGCGCCACTGGCCGGCCTCGGGGAAATCGCCCTGCAGCACCGCCGGGGAGAGCTGCACCGGCGCCGCCGCCACCCGCCGGGTGAGGCGAACGAGCCCCTCGGCCAAGGGCGGCAAGAGGCACTCGAGGGTCGCCGGGTCGAGCCCCGGTTCGTACTCCTCCAACAGCCCGGCGTACGGATCGCCACCGCCGGCGAGGCAGCGGCCGCGCGCTTGCGCGAGGGCCACCACCCGCTCCAGGTGGGGGGCGAAGCGGGCGAAGTCGTCCGCCTGGCGGGCCGCCCGCCACGCCTCCCACGCCGCCGCCGCGGCGCGGGCGTAGTCGGTGGCCAGGCGCTCGGGCACCGCCGCGGCGCGCCGCTGGCGCCACGCCATCAGCTCCAGGTTGCGTCGCGCAAGCGGGGTCAGCACCTCCGCCCGCGCCGCCTCGATCCACCCCGCCACCCGCGGGTCGGTGAGGCGCTGGTGGCGCAGGCCGGCGAGCGCCGCGAGCTGCTCAGCGCGCCGGGCGTGGCCCTTGGCGGGCAGATAGGTCTGCTGGTCCCACCCCAGCAGCTCCGCCACCCCGCCGAGGTGGTGGTGTTCGCGGAACCGGTCACAAAGCTGATCGTAGGCGCGCATCGCTCGCTCCGAAGGGTGCGGCTGGAGTGTGGGCGCGGGCGGGCGGCGCGGCGAGGGGGTGGGAGAACTGGATCGAGCACAACGAAAAACTACAGGCCACACCGGCTTGAACGGTTCGCCCTAACGGTCCATCTCGACCCTCGCCAACCGCCCGTGGGAGGGCAGGCCGCGCGGAACCGCGGAGGGGGGGTGACCGCGCCTGCGGGGCCCCGCCCGCGCCGCGACCGTTAGGCAGGGGGGCGTGGAGGGGGGAGGCTCGTCCCGCGCACGGCCCCGACGTGAGCACGGACGTGTGGGCGGCGGTGGAGGGGGGAGGCTCGTCCCGCGCACGGCCCCGACCCACCGCGGCGGGAGCCGGCGCCGCGGAGCTAGGGCAAGCGCTCTCCGCGCCTCTGCTCGAGCCCCCCCTTCCAGCCCCATTGCCCGATCGGTTCGCCCCGCGCCACCTGCAGCGCCGCGACCGATCGGGAGCCAGTCCGACCGACTCGGAGGGCAGGGGGCGATCACGCCGCCGGCGCCAGTTGCGCACGCACCTCGCGGGCGATCGCCTGCAACCGTTGCTTGTTCGCCTCCGGCAGGCGGGTGAGGGCGGCGATCCGCTCCGGGTAGTCGGCGGTGGCGGTGAGGGCGCTAGCGAGGAGGGCGGCCTGCTCGTCGCGGCGGATTCCGAGGGCGGCGGCGAAACGCGCCACCGCCGCGGCCAGCCCCACCGGCCGCTCCTGGCCGGCGACCTGCTGGCCGTAGTCGCCGAACGGCAAGGGGGTGAGGAGGTCGTGGAGGGAGTAGGCACGCATCGGGGTCGGGTCGTAGACCGGCGAGAAGCGCGCCCCGCCGCCCGCCCCACGATCGCCGCCGAGGAGGGCGAGGTTGTCCAGGTGGAGGTCGCCGTTGCCGGTGAGCAGGGCCATCACCAGGCGCAGAAAGAGGTGGCGCTTGGCCTCCCGCGGGTCGTCCACCAGGGTGAGGCGCGGGGTGTCGAGGGCGCGGCCAATCCGCTCCAGGCTGCCGTCGTACGGGGTGGCGATGTCGCGGGCACCGCCGGCGAGGAGGGTGAACCAGCTCTCCAACGGGATGGGGTTGCCGGCCAAGTCACGATCAAACCGCTCGACCGCCAACGCCGGCAGGCCGGCGACCTCCGCCACCCAGAAGCGCGGCACCGCGAAGCCGGCGTCGCGGTGGACCGCCAGGGCCATCGCCTCCAGCTCCACCAGCCCCGGGTAGACCACGGTGCGCTCCAGCTTGAGGACCACCTCGATCCGCTCGCCCGTGGCCGCCCCCCGGCTGGGCATCGCCACCTCGCCGCTCCACCCCCCCTGCGGGATCGCCACAAGCAGCTTCGGCACCGCGCCGCCCACGGTCGGGGTCGGCCCGAGGAGATGGAGCAACGGCGCGGCGTCCGCGTCGAGCCACGCCACCAGGTCGCGCAAGGTCGCCCCCATCCGCGGCCCCACCTCCACCAGCGGGGCGGGGCGCGTCTCCGCGTACCAGGCCGCGGCCGCCGCGTCGTCGGCGAAGCAGTCCACGTGGCCGATCCCCCCATGGCCGGCAAGGAGCAACAGCGCCCACTCCTCCGCAAAGCCGGGGGCGGGCGTGACGCCGCGGGCACGCAGGGCGGCGAGGAGCAGGTGGCGCAAAAAGGCGTGGCGGCCGGCCGGCGGGAGGAGCGCCTGGAATCTAGGGTGGAGCCGCCCGGCGCGCCGGTAGACCACCGGCCGGAGCCCGAAGAGGCGCGGCGGGTAGAGGAGGGAGAGGCCAGGCAGGTGGGCGTCGACGAAGGGCTCGGTGTACTGGAAACGCGCCTCCGTGTCGCTCACGTAGAGGGAGCCCATCCGCACCGGCGTGCCCCCCGCCCGGGTCCAGACGACTGCCAGGTGGTCCTGTTCCGCCATGGTCACCGGCCTCAGAAGAGCTCACCCCGCTCCACGTCTGCCAGCAGGGCGTCGTCGGGGAGCAGGGCGATGTGCAGCCCCACCGCCGCGGCGAGGCGGTCGAGGGTGGCCAGCGACGCGTCGCCCTGGCGCTTCAGGCGGCTGATGGTAAAGGGGGAGAGCCCGGCGCGCGCCGCCAACTGGCGCTGGTCGAGACCGCGGGCCTGGGCCGCCGCGAGGATCTCCTCGAGGAGGCGTGCCGGCGTGGGGGAGGGGGTGGCCATGGGGGAGAGGATTGCTGGGTAACGCAAGGATCAGGCAAATATAGGACAACTTGCTAGATAGCGCAATCACAGAACGCTCTGTAGATGCGTTGCAGAGCATCTGTAGGGTAGTTATAGGAGATTCTTGCGCTACACAGCAATCCTTGGAGGATCTGGACCCGGCTGGGCCACCCCCTCCGCCACCCGGCCCCGGTCGCTTCCTCAGCCCCGGGTCTGTGGTAGAGTGCACGCCGTTTTCCCTTCGGAGATCTTTCCCTCCATGTCATCCCATCCCCACTTTCCCGAGTTCCACGGCCTCCCCTGGCACACCAGCCTCCAGGAGGGGATGCGGGCGGCCGCACGCGAAGAAAAACTCCTCTTCGTGGAGTTGAGCCGCCCCACCTGCGCGAGCTGCCGCAACCTGTTCGAGGAGCTCCTCCCGGATCCCGACTGCGCCTCGCTCCTGAAGGAGTCGTTCATCTGCGTCTCCATCCCGAGCCACAACCCCGACCCGCAGATTATGGAGATCGGCGCCGCCCATATGCCCTTCGCCTCCATGCTGCCAGTCTGCTTCTACCTGACCGCCGACGGCGACTTCCTCCATGGCTCCACCGGCCGGCTGGACAAGCAGGTCCTGATCGCCGACATCCGCCACGCGAAGAATGAGGCGGCGCGCCTCGCGGGGGCGGCCGGGGGATGACCCGCCGCCGCACCTATGGCGGCTGATCGGCCTTTCCTCGCCGGCCGGGCAACGCCCGCGGGGTGCGCGCGTCTGGTCGAGCGGCGCCGCGCCGCGGACCCCACCCTCGATTCGACCGCCTACCGGAGCCTCGGCGCCAGCGGCCTCACCTGTTCGAAGATCGGCTTCGGCGGCTACCGCCTGGTGGCCGGCGACTGGCACCATCAGCGCGCCTTGGTCGCGGCCCTGGCCGAGGGGTGCAACCTCTTCGACACCGCCGCCAACTACGGCGACGGCGCCAGCGAGCGGATGATCGGCGCCACCCTCGCCGCGGCGATCGGGGCCGGGCAACTCGCCCGCGACGAGGTGATCTTGGTCACCAAGGCAGGCTATCTGCAGGGGGGGCTCCTCGCCGAGGTCAAGCGGCGCACCGGCGCGCTGGAGCCGCCCACCGGGGTCGTCGCGGTCGCCGATGGGTGTTGGTACAGCCTCGATCCCGACCACCTCGCCTTCTCCCTCGCTACCTCCCTCGACCGCCTCGGGGTCGAGGCGGTGGACCTCTTCCTCCTCCACAACCCGGAGGTCTACCTCACCCACCACCAGGGCAGCCGACCCGCCGCGGTGGTGGCGGCCGCGCTCGACGACCTGCTTGAAGCGGCCTTCGCGTTTTGCGAACAACAGGTCGCGGCCGGCCGGATCTCCGCCTACGGCGTCTCCTCCAACACCCTCGCCGCGGCGGTGGATGACCCCTCCCACCTCGACCTTTCCCGCCTGGCGGCGGCGGCGGCGCGGGCGGCTTTGGCCACCGCCAACGGCCTCTCTCACTTCCACCTCGTCCAGCTTCCCTACAACCTCCTGGAGGCGGAGGCGGCGACCCGCGCCAACACAGAGGTCGAAGGCAAGACTCTGCCGGTCCTGGCCGCGGCCGCCCGTCTTGGCCTGGCGGTGGTCACCCACCGGCCGCTCAACGCCCTGCCCGCCGCCGGCGGTCTGATCCGCCTCGCCACCTCCGACCCGGAGGTGGAGCGCGACCCCGAGCTCGCCCTGGAGGAAACCCTGGCGGCGGTAGCCGCGGCGGAGGCGGCGCTTGACACCCTCCTCGCGGAGAGCGGCAGCGACGAACGGTTCGCCGGCGGCCACCTCCTCTCCCTCGCCCGCGACCTCCCTGCCGCGGTCAGTGCCATCCACAACGCCGGCCAGTGGGAGCAGATCGCGCGCCAGGTGGTCCTACCCAACGTCCAGAAGATGGCCCGCTTCCTGCACCACAACCTCAACGGCCAAGCGGGCTGGCAGGCGGTGCTCGATCACTACCTGCAGGCGGTCCAGGCGCTGTTGGGACGGGTAGAAGAGGCGGTGGTGGCGCGCTCCCTGGCGCGCAACGAGATGCTGCGCGAGCGGCTGGCGGCGAGGATCGGGGCACACGGCGAGGCGATGAGCCTGGCGCAGATCGCCCTCGCCTTTGCCACCTCCACCCCAGGGGTGACCGCCACCCTGTGCGGCATGCGCCAGGTCGCCTACGTCACCGACGCCTGCGCCCTGTTGGCCGAGCCGCCCCTCGCCGACCCCCTCGCCCTCGCCGCGGCCGCGGTGCAATAGGCCCCGGCTCGCGGCCGGTCACTTGCGCCGCGCGCGCGCCAGGGCCTCCTCGACCAATGCCCGGCGACCCGCATCCGCCACCGGCCGGCCCAGACGGGGCGGCGCGCCAAGGGCACGCTCCAGGTACGGGATGGCGTCCGCGTAGCGGCGGCGGCGGAGCAGCCAGTCCGCGTAGAAATAGTTCGGGTCGATGTGGTCGGGGTGCAACTCGAGGGCGCGCTTCAGGTACCGCTCTGCCTCTTGCTTGTCACCGAAGCCGACGGGCCACCCGGGCGCCTGGGTGTAGAGGGCGCCGAGGGTGACGTAGATGTCGCCGTCGAGGGCGGTCGGGTCGATCTTTTCGGCGGCGAGCAAGAGCCGGCGCGCCTCCTTGGCGAGCTTCAGCGCCTCCAGTCCACCCGTGGCGCCCGCCTCGCTCGCCCGGACCACCCCCTCCCAAATCAGGGGTTCGGCACGGTTCGGGTAGCGCTCGGCGAGGGCGTGGGTGTCGGCGGCCAGGGCGTCGAAGCTGGCGGCCCGCCCGTCGGGTGGCTGCTGGTAGGCCACCTGCGCCCACCGCTGCTGCAAGTGGAGGATCTCCGCGGCAAGGTCATCGGCCACCGCGGTTGCGGCGCCGAGGAGGAGGGCGAGGGGCAAGGCGAGAAGGGGGCGCATCATCCGGCGAGCGTCGCATCGCCCCAACGCGCCTGTCCACCCGGGGGGTGGCCGCCCGCGGACCGGGACGGCGGATGGGAGCCCGCAGCCACGCCCGCCGGCGCGCCGCGGGCGCGCAGCGCGGCCCCTTGCCCCTGCCGAAGGTCGCCCCCACCACCCCCTCCCCAATGTGCGGCTTGGCATGGTCCGGCTAGTGCTCGGCGCCGGCGGGGGTCTCCACGGCCACGGCGTCGAAGGCATCGGCCCGGGCCGCAATCACCCGCAGCCGCGCCCGCCGGCGCGCTCAGTGGTGGCTCTTCGAGATCACCCGGAACATCTTCAAGTTGATCACCACAAAGCGCCACGCCTGGTAGAGGAAGTTGGTGCGCCAGAAGCGGGTGGCGCGGGTGGGCATGGGGGGAAAATACGCCTGCTGGTACGGCTTGCGGGTCTCCATGGTGGACTCCCGGGATGGCGATACGCGGCACGAAGGGGCCGCTATTCTTCGCCAGAGCCGCAACCGCAAGGTGTGATTCAACGCGCTGTCACTGATGTCGCTTCTAGCAACACCTGTGGATCCAACATTGCCGCGCTCATCGACGCCTTGTTTCGCCAGCACGCCGGCACTGCCACGGCGGCCGACACAAACCAAGGGGGCGGGCCGCTTGCGCAACCCGCCCCCCGACCGCTGATCCCAAGAGGGAGGGAATCGGGATCAGTGATGGCTGGCGCGGATCACCCGAACCATCTTCATGTTGATCCGCAGAAGGCGCCATGCCTGCCACAGGAGGTTGGTCCTCCAAAAGCGCGTGGTTGCGGTGGGCACAGGGGGAAAGTAGCCCTGCTGATAAGGTTTACGATTCTCCATAACGATCTCCTTGACGGTTACGTTTGTCGCGCTGGTTTCGTCCTACTCGGGGATCATGCTCCAGCCGAACCGCTGCCGCGCCTTGTACAGGAACATCACGTGCAGGATGTACTTGATCCAGTGGCCGGCGAGGCCGAGCTCCCCGAACGTGAGGTTGAGGTCGCGGCCGTACTCCGGGTACTTCTCGAAGTCGGGGACGATGGGAAAGACGGTCATCGAGGCGGCGGTGCCGGTGAACAAACCGGCCCCGGCGGAGGCGACGCAGGCGGCGCCCATCTCCGCCATCGACGCGGTGTGGGTCGCCGCGGTGGCGCCGCGGGTGAGCATGTCGCGGATCGACGCGACCACCGCCTTGCCGATCATCGCCGACGGCATGCCGGTGCGCGGCGGGGTGGGGAAGATGGGGGTGCCGTTGACGCTCTTCATCGGCTTGGAAACCGGGTGGGGCGGGGCAAAGGCGATGCCCGCGGCGAAGAGGTTCGGGTAGTGGGGGTTCTGGTAGGTGCGCGGCCAGTCGGCCGCCTTCCACTCCTCGTAAGGCTTCGCCTGGTAGGCGCCATCCACCCACATGAAGCCGGCCGGGTTGAACAGCCGCTCGGTGATCTCCCCCCCCTTCCGGTCGTACGCCTTCAGCCCCACCCCGGCGAAGGGCGGGATGAGCATGGCAAAGTCGAAGTCGAGCTCGTGGTTCTCGCCATCGAGGGTCTCGTAGTGGACCTTCGTGGGCTCCACCGCGGTGGTGTGGGCGCGCAGGTGCCAGTTCACCCCGCGCTCGGCGAGCAACGACTCGGTGAAGACCTTCGAGTGGGTGATGTAGCCGCCGCGCTTCAGGTGCATGCCGCCCATCCCGAAGTCGCCCGCCTCGTACTCGTTGGAGAGCCAGTGGAGGGTCGCCTTGTCGCGCACCCCGCGCCTTTTGAGCTCGTGCTCGATGTTGAACAGGTACTCGAAGGCCGCCCCCTGGCAGGTGCACAGGCCGTGGCCGGTGCCGATCACGAAGTTCTGGTGCTCGCCGCGCGCCATCCGCTGGATCGACTCCTCGAAGGCGGTGGCCGCCGCCGCCGCGTGGCCGTAGGTGCACACGGAGAGCGAGTTCTTCTCCGGCCCAAGCCCCTCGGTGGCGCCGAAGTTCAGCTTCGGCCCGGTGGCATTCACCAGGTAGTCGTAGGCGACCTCCTCCCGCTCGCCGCTGCGCGCCGCCTCCGTGTACTCCACGGTGACGTACGGCTGGCCGCCCTGCGCCCCCCCCTCCGGGTGAATCGACACCGCCCGCGCTTGGCGGAAGTCGATCCCCGCCTTGCGGTAGATCGGGGCGAGCTCGACCACCACCTGCTCCACCGCCATCCGGCCGACGCCGACCCAGATGTTCGACGGAATCCAGTTGTACTTCGAGTTCGGACTGACGACGACCACCTCGTGGTTCTTGCCGAGCCAAAGCTGGGCAAACGACGCGGCGGTATGGCCGGCAACGCCGGCCCCGAGGATCACGACACGGGCCATGGAACACCTCCAGGGGTGAGTGAGGAAAAACGGTGTGACCCGCTGCGGGCCGCGCCCCCCCCTAAGCAAGGGGTGTGCCGGTTGCGCGAAAGCGCCCCACCGATCGGCGCAAACCCAGCCGCGCCGCGCCTTCGCGGCCGAGCGCACACACGCGCCACGGCGCGGTTGTGGCCACCGGGGGGCGCCAGCCTGGCAGGGCTGGCACACGTTTGAGCCAGCGTGGCAGCGGTGCGGGTGGCAGGGAGGCCGCCCGCCCCACCCCCGGCGGCCGCGCTTTCCCGCACAGGGGGAGTAGTGATAATGGCCACGGGCGCCGAACGGTTGGCGCGGCCGAACCTCGACCATGCCCGACATCGACTTTGCCAGTTGGCTGGAGACCCACGACCAACCCTTCGCGGTGATCGACGAAGGGTTCCGCATCCTCGCGGTGAATCGCGCCTACGAGATCGCCTACCACGTCCACGCCAGCGACGTGGTCGGCCGGTACTGCTACCAGGTCTCCCACCACCACGACCACCCCTGCTTCGAACACGGCGAGGAGTGTCCGCACCGCCAGCTCTTCCAAGGGGAGACGCCGCAAAGCTGCCTGCACACCCACTTCGACGGCCACGGCGCCGCCCGCTGGGTACGGGTGACCGGCCACCGCCTCACCGCCCGCACCGGCACCACCTTCCTCGGCGAGGGGATGTGCGAGATCGCCGCCCAAGACCAGGACCTCCAGACCTCTCCGGACGGCCCGCGGATGGTCGGCCATACCCCGATCTTTTTGGCGATGGTCGAACGCCTCGAGCGCGCCGCCACCACCGCCAGCCCGGTCCTCATCCAGGGCGAGACCGGCACCGGCAAGGAGCTCGCCGCCGCCTTCATCCACCGCCATTCCACGCGTCGCGACCGCCCCTTCATCTGCCTCGACTGCACCACCCTCACCGAGTCGCTCTTTGAGAGCGAGGTCTTCGGCCACGAGCGCGGCGCCTTCACCGGCAGCGTCAATAGCCGCACCGGCCTCTTCGAGCTCGCCGACGGCGGCACCCTCTTCCTCGACGAGATCGGCGAGATGCCCCTCGCGACCCAGGCGAAGCTCCTGCGCGTCTTGGAGACCAACGAGTTCCGCCGGGTCGGCGGGGAGGCGACCCGGCGGGTCGACGTGCGCGTCGTGTGCGCCACCAACCGGTCGCTCTGGGACTGCGTCCACGCCAACACCTTCCGCAAGGATCTCTACTACCGCATCGCCTGCTTCACCATCCACGCCCCGCCGCTGCGCGAGCGCCTCGACGACCTGCCGCTGCTCGCTGCCGAGATCCTCCATGGCCTCCCGCCGCCCACCGGTGGCCGGCCGATCACGGTCACCCCGAAGGCGATCGCCCTGCTCGCCAGCCACACCTTCCCGGGCAACATCCGCGAGCTGAAAAACCTCCTCCAGGTCGCCGCCGCCACCTGCGCCTGCGACCGCATCGACACCGGCGCGATCGAGCAGGTCGTCGCCCGCTTCGAGGCGTGGCGCGCCCCCCTCGACCCGCCGCGCCGACCCGCCGCGCCGGCCGCCGCCCCCCCCACCGCCGTCGGCCCAGGCGACCCCCCCTCCATCGCCGAGGTCGAGCGGCGCTACATCACCGAGCTCCTCGACCGCTACCACGGCCACCGCAAGCGCGTCGCCGACGCCCTCGGCATCAGCGAACGCACCCTCTACCGGCGGCTGAAGGACTACGGCCTGCGGTAACGCAAGGTCCGCGCCTAAGCCGTGGGTGGCCACGGTCCTGGAGAACGGGCGAACCCTGCGCCTCACCCGCCACGGTTTGCGGCGGAGGAGGGGGCGGAGGCGGCCGGTGGGTGGCGCCTCCCTGGGAGTGGACCCGCATTCAGGGGCGGGCCGTGCTTCCCGACCCGCAACCCCATCCGCGCCCGCACCCTCGTGGCTGCCGCCGATCGACCAAGTCCGACAGGCTCCTAGTGGTGGTGGTCATGCGGCGCGGCGCTGGGACCCGGGGAGCGCTGGCCGGCAAAACGGTCATGGCAGGCGACGCAGCCCTCGGTGAGCTTGTAGAAATAGAAGACCGCCACCTCACCGTTGCCGGTCTCGGCAGCGCGGGCGAGCCTCCCGGCCCGCTGGTGAAACACCTGGTCCATCTCCAGGAAGTCGGGCGGCAAGAGGCGGTGCAACTCATCGACCTGCGCCTCGCTGAGCCCCTGGCGCAGGACGTAGCTCGCCTCGATCTGCTTGGCGATCTGCGCCGCCCGCGGCCACTGGCCCGCGGCGATCACCGCCACCAGCTCCTGCATCCCCGCCTGAATCGCCCCCATCTCACGCTGCAGGAGCGAGCGCAGGTCGGGGGACAGGGCGACCGGGCCGCCCGTGGAGGGGGCGGTGCGGTGCACGCCGTCCTCCTCCTCGGCGTCCGCCACGACCGGCCCGCACAGCGCCAGGCAGCCAACCATCAACACCACGCCGCGGATCCACATCGGTTCACTCCTGGTTGCAACCCGCCGGTCGGAGGGGAGAAAGCGAACCTCCCACACCGGCTCCGCGTGGGACAAGTCGCCGGGGGTGGGGGCGGCGGCGGAGCGCGGCGCGCCTCACCGCTCGGGGGGGAGGTGGGTGGTGGCGCCGGTGAACAGGGCGGCCCCCTCCATCACCGTCTCCGCGAGGGTGGGGTGGGGGTGGCAGGTGGCGGCGATCTCTTCGGCGGTGGCGTGGAGGGTGAGGGCGAGGGTGAGCTCGGCGATCAGCTCGCCAGCGTGCGCGCCGGCGATCCCACCGCCGGCCAGATGGCCTGCCGCATCCCAAACGAGGCGGGTGAGACCGGTGGCGTCGCCGAGGGTGGCTCCACGCCCCGAGGCCGACCACGGGAAGTGGGTCACCCGACCCTTCGGCGGTGGCTGCTGGGCGCCGACCCAGGCGATCTCGGGACGGGTGTAGACCACCGCCGGGATCGGCGCCCCAGGCGGGGTGGGGGCGCCGCCGATCGCCGCCACCGCCACCTGTGCCTGGTGGCTCGCCCGGTGGGCCAGCAACGGCGGGCCGGTGAGGTCGCCGATCGCGAACAAGGTGGGCTCGCGCGTGCGGCCGGTGGCGTCGGTCTTGACGAAGCCGGCCGCGTCGAGGGCCACGGTGGTGGTGTCGAGGCCAAGCAGATCGCTGTTCGGCCGCCTCCCCGTGGCGACGAGGATGCGGTCCACCTCCACCGTCGCCGCCCCCGCGCCGGTCAAAACCACCTGCAGGCCACCGGCCACCTCCCGGACCGCAGCGACGCGCGTCGCCGTGTGGAGCGCCCCAAACTGGCGGCGGCAGGCGCGCGCCAAGGGCGCGACCAGCTCCCCCTCCACCCCCGGGAGGAGCTGTCCCTCCTGCTCCACCAAGATCACCCGGCTGCCGAGGGCGGCGTAGGCCCCGCCAAGTTCCAGCCCCACGGCGCCCGCCCCCACCACCAGCAGGCGCGGCCAGATCTGCTCCAAGGCCAAGGCCGCTTGCGCGTCCATCGTCCCGGGGGCGCCGGCGAGGGGCGGCGGCGCGGTCGCACGGGAGCCGGCGGCGAGGATGGCGTGGTGAAAGCGGATTCGCTCTTCCCCTCCCGCACCGGCGACCACCGCCTCGTTAGCGGAGAGGAGGCGCGCCGTACCCACCAGCCGGCGGACGTGGCGGGCCTGGGCGAGGGAGGCAAGGCCGCGCGCCATCCGCCCCACCACCCCCTCCTTCCAGGCGCGCAGGCGGTCGAGGTCGATCGCCGGCTCCCCAAACTCGATCCCCATGCGCCGCGCCCCACGCCCCTGCTCCACCACCTCGGCGGCGGCGAGCAGCGCCTTCGACGGGATGCACCCCTCGTGCAAGCAGACGCCGCCGGGCAGGGGCCGGAGATCGACGAGGACCACCTCCATCCCGCGATCGGCGGCGGCGAAGGCGGCGGTGTAGCCGCCCGGCCCCCCCCCGATGATCAACAGCTCCGTCTCCATGCGCGCTCCCGTCACCCCTCCCTCGGCCAGCCATGATGCCACGCAGGCAGCCGCGCCGCAGGGCAGCGCTCGACCGCAAAGAGGCGAACCGATCCCCGATCGCCGCCCCGACGCCGCCGCCGCGCCCACGCCGCGCGCCGCCGCACCCGCCCGGCGGACCACCGAGCCTGCCGCCTTCCACGGCGGTGGAGAGGCCAAGGCGTGGGGTTCGACCGCTCCCTTGGGCCCATTCAGCCCCGGGTGGCGAGGGAGGCGCCGCGGGGGGGTGGATCGCCGTCCGGTGGGACCGTCCTTTGCCGCGCTGCGCTCGGGAGGGTCGCACCGGCGCGCGACCGGGGACGAGCCGCCAAGCCGCCGCGGGTCGCTACCGCCCCGGGGCGAGGGGCGCGACCCCGCTCGACCCGCCCTCACCGGCCGGTGGCGACCTCCGCCACCGCCACCGCCGGCAGCCACCCCACCAGCCGCTCGCCGAGGCGAATCCGCAGCCAGTCGCCCTGCCGGGCGAGGCGGGTGGCGGGGGCGCCGGCGTGGAGGGTGAATACCTCCGGGAAGGTCTCGCCCGGACCGCTGTGGGCGACCTGCTCGGTGGCGAGGCAGATTGCCAGGGGGAAGGTGGCGCGCTGGTGGTGGGCGAGGGCGAGGAGGGAGGCAACGGTGGTGAACGCGACGAGCAGGCCGACGAGCGCGAGGATCCAGCCGTCGCGCGCGTCGCGCGGCCGGCGCTGGGCGAGGCCGACAACCACCGCGAGCGCCCACCACGCCGCCACCCCCGCCGCCGCGAGGGGCGTTTCGTGGGTGGCGAGCCAGCTCAGGCGCGGGACCTCCGTGGCCTGCACCTGGTCCACCGCGGCGAGCCGCGCCACCTCCAGGTTCGCGGTTGCGTCGGCGAGGGTGGGGTCGAGGTAGCGCGCCCGCTCCCAGTGGTAGATCGCCCTGCCGAGGTCGCCGGCTTGGTAGGCGGCGCAGCCGGCGTTGTAGTGGCGGGGTGCGCTCTCCCCTGCGGCGAGCAAATCCTCGTAGGTGCGCAAAGCGAGGCCGTAATCACCCGCCACGTACGCCTCCCGCGCCGCGGCGATCTGGCCCGCGGGCTCGTTTGCGGCGGTGGCCAGGGTGGCGGCGGCGACCAGAGCGCAGAGGAGGGCGGCCGGCCGCCCACCGCCGGTCCCGCCAACGGTGAGCGTGGCGATTGCGGAGCGCGCAGCACTGGCGAGGCTGGCGACGTCGCCGCCGCCCGGGGCAAAGGCGGCGGCATCCAAGCGGTCGAGGAGGGTGGCCACCGCCGCGATCGCCGGCGCCGGCTGGCCGGCAGCGGCCAGCGCCGCGCTGAGTTGGTCACGCATGAGCCCGCCCACCCCCCTCCCCACGATCGCCGCGAGGGCCACCTCCACCAGGGTGCGCACCGTGGCGAGGTCGGGGGCGCCCTCCAGGCGGCCTGCGGCGTCGCGCAGCGCGGCGCGGCGCGCCGCCGCAGGCCGCCGGTGGCTGGCGCGGCGCCGCACCAGGGCGAGGATCCCGGCGCCTCCAAAGAAAAGCGGCGGCGCGGCCACCGCCGCCCAAAAGGCGGGGCGCTCCACCCACGGCGGTGCACCCCCCACGGCCAGGGCGGCGTCGCCGGCGAGGTAGTGGATCTCCTGGCGCAAGAGGGTGACCGCGCGCGGCCCCAACGAAATCCCGCCGCTTCCCCCTTGGGCGGCGGCGGCCACGTGCAGCGAAAAGGGGTCCAGCGTTGCGGTGACGTACGCGCCGGTGGCCGGGTCGAACCAGGCGGGGAGCGGCGGCGGGAGGGTGAAGTCACCCGCCTGGCGCGGAACCACCAGGGTGGTGAAGGTGCATTCCCCGGTGGCGCCATCGGCGGTGGGTTTGAGCTGGCAGTCGCGGTCGGTGTCAAAGCTCTCTAGCCCCTCGGGCAGCTCCGGCAAGGGGAGCTTCAGGGCCCGGAAGTTGCCGGTGCCGCGCACCCGCACCACCCAGCGCACCGGCTCGCCAACGCGGGTCGTGGCCGGGTCGAGGCTGGCCTCGGCGGTGAACCTCCCCACCGCGCCGGTAAAGGTGGCGGGACGGTCCGCCGCGGGGGGCTCAACAACGTGCAGGGTGACCGGCGCGCTGGCCACGGTCTGGGTGGCGGCTGGCTCCATGAGCATGGCAAAGGGGGCGTTGCCACGCCCCGGGGTGCGATGGCGTACCGCCACCGCGACCGCGGGCAGGGTCAACTCCCCGGCCCGGTTGGGGGTGATGAGGCGTGACAGCAGGAGGGCCCGGCCGTAGCGCCTCCCCCGCGCCTCCACCTCCTCCAGGGTGAGTACCTTCGGGGAGACGAGCTCCTCCACCCAACAGTCCGGGAAGTCGGGCGGGGTGGCGAAGTCGAGGCTGATCACCGACAGGCGGGTGTAGAGGTAGAGGCTCACCACCACCGGCTCGCCCACCACCACCTCCCCCTTGGCGAGGGTGAGCTCCAAAAAGAGCGGCACCGCCGCCTCCCCCGCGGGGGGATCCGCCGGCACGGGGGTCGCCCGGGCGGATGGCGGGGCGGGAGCGGCGCCACCCCCAGCCTCGACGACGGTGATCGCAATCGGCTGGCTCGCCAGCCTCTCGCCCTGGGAGTCCACGGTCAGGGCAGGGATCGTCAGCCTCCCGGCACGCACCGGCCGCAGGACGTAGAGGAGGGTGGTGGCGGTGGTCGCACGACCGTTGTTGAACTCGAGGGTGCGGCCGGTGGAGCGCGCCGTCACCTCGAAGTCGTCGCCGAAGTCAAAGGCCAGCTCCGGCGACCACCCCATCCCCTCGGCGCGGAAGCCCACCCGAAGCTGGAGTTGCTCGCCGAGGCTGAGGGTATCGCGATCGACCTCGGCGGTGAGGGCCGCCGCGACCGCCGCCCGGGCGGGCAGGAGGGCGAGGAGGAGGAGGGCACCGACCACCCAGCGCCGCCCGCGGTGGCGCGGCCACGGCGGCCGCGAAGGAACCCAGCTCCGACCCGCACCCATGGCGCCCAACATGGCCACCGGCGCGCCGCCGAGCAAGGGGGCCGAGCGGCCACGGTGAGGCAACCACGCGCCGGCGGATCGGGCGGGCGGGTTCGCCGGCGGCCACGTGCGCCAGCCTTGGAGCGGGAGAGGGATGGTGCCCCGCCGCAACAAGCGGTCACCCTGAAGCTCCCGGTTGGATGGGCGTGGCAGGGGCTACGCGGTATCCTCGGTTCAACCGCCGCGAATGGGTTCAACCCGAAGACACGGAGTTCAACATGGCCACGGTCAAGACCTCGGGCAAGGGGCAGGTGGTTTTGCCAAAGATGGCGCGTGACCGCCTGGGGATCCTCCCGGGAAGCCTGGTGGAGGTGACCGTCGTGGGGGATCACCTGGAGATCCGCCCGCTGCCCGCGGATCCCATCACCGCCTTGCGCGGCACCCTCTCGGCGAAGACCTCGCTCGCCAAGGGGCTCATCGAGGACCACCGACGCGAGGTGAAGCGCGGTGGGTGAGAGCCGCGCCTACGTGGTCGACGCCTGCGTCCTCCTGCGCTTCCTGCAAGGCGAGCGGGGGGCAGAGCGAGTCGCGAGGGTGCTGCGCTCGGCCGCCAGCGCGGGGGAGCGCCTGGGGCTCCATATCATCAACCTGGGTGAGGTGGTCTACACGGTGGGGAAACACCTCGGGTGGGAGGTCGCCGAGAAGACCCGCACCGAGATCGGCCTCCTGCCTCTGGAGGTCGTGGGATGGTCCGACTCCCTCTTCTGGCACGCGGTGGCGCTCAAGGCGCACCACGCCATGTCGTACGGGGACTGCTTCGCCGCCGCCCTCGCCATCGAGCGCGGCGCGACCCTGTTGACCAGCGACCCCGAGTTCAAGGCGGTCGCCTCCCTGGTGGCGGTGGAGCGGCTGTAGGGGGGCTCCCGCGATTCCAACCGGGGCCGCGCGGCCGCCCCTTCCGCCCCTCCGAGGGGTGGCGGTGGCCGGCGGATCGGCTCCGCGGGGGGGTACCGGGTGGTGCGCGCACAACGTGCTCCACCCTCCACGCGGGCGACGGACGCCGCGGCCGCGCGGCGGGCGGGTTCACCGGCGGCCTGTGCCACCGGGAAGCGGCGGCGGCGCACCCGCGCCCGGCAAGCTCACCAGTCCTGCGCCCGCCGCCGCGGCGCCACCGGCACGAGGCGGGCGCGGACCTGGCGCTGGACCTCGCCCTCTTGGCGCTGGAGGTCGTCAAGGAGCTGGTTGGCCGAATCGGCGGTCCTCGCCCCGGCCGGCTCGCCCGCGCCGCCGTCTGGCCGGGGGGCGGCCGGGGCCGGGGCGGCCACGCCGGGGGGACCGGGTTCGTCCCGCCCTCCCGGCTGCCCCTGCGCCCCTGACTCGCCTCCCCCAGGCTCCGGCGGGGGCGGCGCGCCCGCCGGACCGGCAGGCGGCGACGCAGCCGCCCCCGGGTCGGCCGCAGGCGGCGCGGGCGGCGTCTCCCCCTGGACCTTCCCCGCCTGCTCCTCGCCCTTGCCGTCCGGCGACTCGGGGGGGGGCTCCGCCTGCGGCTGCCCCGCGTCGCCCTTCTCCCCCGCCTCGCCTTGCGGGGGCGGCTTCTGCCCCTCCTCCTCCTTCTTCTGCGCCTCTTTTTTCTCCTGCGCCTCCTGCAGCCGCTGGCGGGCGAGCTCCAGGTTCGCCTTAGCATCTTGCCGCGTGGGGTCGGCCCGCAGGGCGGCCTCGAAGGCCTGGACCGCCTCCCCCCATCGCTCCTCGGCGAGGTAGGTGGTGCCGACGTTGTACGCGATGGCGGCGCGCAGGGGTTCGCCCCCGGCGGTGAGGGCCGCCTGGAGGTGGTCGCGAGCCGCCGCCGGATCGCCCGCCTGCGCCTCGGCAAGGCCGAGGTCAAAGAGGATCTCCGGCCGCCCCGGGGCGCGCGCCAGGGCGCGCTGGTAGGCGGCCACCGCCTCCTTCGCCTTGCCCTCTTGCAGGGCCAGGTTGCCCGCGGCCACCAGCCCACGGGTGGTGGTGAAGGCGAGGGCGGTGGCGGCGAGGAGGAGCCCCGCCGCGCGCGCCGCGCTCCCGCTCCTCATGGCCGCCCCTCCCGCCGCCGCCCTTCGGGCCAGGCCGCATCGAGGAGGAGGAGGGCGAAGGCAGGAAGGAGGAAGAGGTGGTAGCGCTCTTGGCGCTGCACCGTGACCCGGGCGGTGCGTTCGGCGCGCGCCAAATCCGCCATCTGCGCCACCACCTCGCCCATCTCCGGGTCGCCCGGGGTGGCCTGGAAGTAGGCGCCACCGGTCTCCACCGCCAGACGGGCGAGGTCGTCGGGGACCAGGCGGGTGAGGATCACCGCGCCGCGCCGGTCCTTCTTGTACCCCTCCAGGGTGTTGTTCGCGCCGCGCAGGGGGATCGGCGCCCCGCCCGGGGTCCCCATGCCGACGGTGTAGACCCGGACCCCCGCCCCCTTCGCCGCGGCGATCGCCCGCTCGACGCTCCCGTCGTGGCCCTCGCCGTCGGAGAGCAGGAGGATCACGTGCGCCCCCTCGCCGCCCGTCTTGAGGGCGGCAAGGGCGGTGGTGATGGCGTTGCCGAGGTCGGTCCCCTGGCTCTCGAACATGGCGGGGTCGAGGAGGTCGAGGAACATGCGCGCGGCGCCGTAGTCGACGGTGAGGGGGCACTGGAGAAAGGCGGTCCCGGCGAAGGCGACGATACCGACGCGATCGCCCGTGAGGCGCGCGAGGAGCCGCTCCACCGCGTGCTTGGCGCGCGCCAGGCGCGACGGCTTGAGGTCCTCGGCGAGCATCGAGGTGGAGCAGTCGACGCAGACCAGCAAATCGAGACCGCGAAGGGTCACCTCCTCCACCTGTTCGCCCCACTGCGGGCGGGCGAGGGCAACGATCAGCAGGGCGAGAGAGACGAACAGCACGAAACCACGCAGCCGCCGCCTAAGCGGCAGGGCGACCACCCCCAGGGCGGCGCCGCGCCCCACGTCGATTAGCCGCGCCAACCGCCGCCGCCGCGCCTGGTGGCTAGCCAGCAAGAGGAGGGCGACGAGGGCCAACAGGGCCAGGCCGTAGAGGCGCTGCGGATTCCCAAACACCATTGCCAAAGTTTCACCCCGCGAGCGGGGGAGGACCAAGGGGGTGGACCCCACCACCCACCGGTTCTGGGGTCAGTCCTGCAAACACGCAAATTGCCAACTTGGCCACGGCTCACCGCGGTCCGCGCCGTCCACGAGGAGTCTGTCGAACTTGGTCAATCGTCGGCCAAGAAGCGGCGGGCTTGCGTCCGGAGGGGGCGTTGTTCGTAGCGCTACGCGGGCCGAGGAAACGCAAAACGGGGCGATCCGGGCGGCGAGCCGCACGCGGTGGTCGATCGCGACCATGTCATGGATAAAACTCAAGGCAGATGTTCCGCGGCCGGGCGGCGAGCCGCACGCGGTGGTCGATCGCGACCATGCCCGCCAGGCTCCTAAGGCCGCGCGGGCGCCTTCACTCGGCGAGGTCGGCCGGGACCACGGGCGGCCTGAGCAGGCGGTGGCGTAGGCGCGCTACCGGGTCGCGAAAGGCGGGGTCGAGGCGCGGCAGGCCACCGGCCAGGTCGGCAAGCTGCTGCAGGGCGCGCACCAGGTCGCCCTCCATCACCCCGCCGGCGACCAAGTCAGCGGCAACCACCCCCCACGGTTCGCCGGCAAGCCAGCGGCGGGCGAGCTCGCCCGCCGGCCAGGCGTAGCCGCCGAAGCGCTGGTGGCCGCCGTGCAGGCGGCGGTAGCGCGAACACAGCTCCGGCGGATAGAGGGCGAGGAGCTCGGCCGGCACCTCGCTAAGCTCCGCCTCCCACCGCTCACCAGCCAGCGCCCCAAGGAGGACAATCTTGGTGTCGAGGTTCGCCGGGGTGAGGCGGCCGGTGGCGATGCGGCGGGCCAGGTAGAGGGAGCCGTAGGTGCCACCGAAGCAGGCGGCATCGCGGCCCAGGGGGGTGAGGCGGCCACCGGCGTCGCAGAAGTGGTGGGTCTGGAGGTGGGTGATCGCGCGCGTCAACGGACCGGCCACCGGGTGGTTGCGCTGGCGGTGGTCCGCGTCGGCGCACGCCTGTTGCAAGGGACAGCGGGTGCACGGGTGGCGGGTGAGGTCGCTCTCCATCTTCGCCAGGCGGCCGGAGCGGGCCTGGCGGATCTCCTCCACCACCGCCCGCGCCTCCCGGTGGTCCAGCTCTAGGCGACGGCGCTCGCGCTCTAGGTGGCCACGCTGCCGGTGGCCGCCAGAGGTGAGGCGACGCAGGTCGATCTCCGCCTCGCGCAGGCGGTGGAGCCAGGTGCGCCGCTCGCGCACCAGGCCGGCGAGGCGCTGTTGGTCGCGCACCAGGGTGCGGTGGGCCAGACGGGTGGCGAAGCCGAGGCAGCGCGGATCGGCGGGGAAGCGGAACCAGTTCGCGGCCTCCACCACCGGCCGGGACGGCGCGAGCGGCGGGAGGGGCTCGCCCCACCCCTCGCCCTGGAAACGAGCGAGACCGTTCTCCAGCAGATCGCGCAGGGGGGCGGCGCCGCCGGTGGCGGCGAGCAGCGCCACCACCTGGTCGAGGTCGGCGGTGGTGGTCACCGCGGAGCGCAGGGCCTCGCGCTGGAAGGCAACCGCCCCCGGGTGCCACGGGACCACCGAGTAGCCGACCCGCTCCTTGCCGCGCCGGCCGGCGCGGCCAAGCATCTGGATCAGCTCGGCGTCGGAGAAGGGTTGGACGCCGTCGCTACCGGGGCGGGTGCGGCTCGCCACCACCACCGTGCGCACGGAAAAGTCGATCCCCATGGCGAGCGTCGTGGTGCCAACGATGAAGCGCAACAGCCCCCCCTTGCCGAGCCGCTCCACCGCCTCCTTCTCCGCCGGCACGAGGGCCGCCGAGTGGTAGCCGACCCCCTTGGTGGCCATGAGGCGGACGAGCCAGGGGCTGAGGAAGGCGCGGTCGGGGAGGTCGCGGAGGAGCGCGTCGATCTCTTGCGCCGCCTCACGGTCCAGGGATGGCAGGCGGGCGGCGATCGCCTCGGCGAGGGCCCGCGCCGCCTTGCGCGTCCCGGCCATCACCAGACAGGGGCAGAGGGATTGGCGAAAGAGGTCGAGGTAGTCGAGGTCTGGTGGCGCCGGGGGGAGGCCATGGCGGCGGCGCGCCGCGGCCACCTCCGCCTCGGCGGTGATCTCCACCAGCCCCGCCTCGCTGGCGCTGAGCTGGACAAGCTCCACCGGCCGGGTGGCGTCGCGGATCACGGAGGCCTGGGCGCGGCCGGCCGCGGCGAGCCAGGCGGCGATCTCGTCGCTGTTGCTGACGCTCGCGGAGAGCAAGAGGAGCTGGATGTTCGCCCGCGCGGCGAGGAGCAGGGCGGTCTCGTAGCTGAGCCCCCGGTCGTGGTCGGAGACCATCCCGTACTCGTCCACCACCGCCAGGGACCAGCGGGTGTCGCCGGCAGCCAGCAAGTTGCGCCAGCTCTCCAGGGTCGCCACAAGGAGCGGGGCGTCGAGGCGCAGCTTCACGTCGCCGGTGTGGATCCCCACCTGGCCCTCACCGAAGCGGGCCACGAAGTCGCGCAGCTTGTCATTCGCCAACGCCTTCAACGGCACCGTGTAGCAACAGCGGCCACCGGCTTCGAGCCACCCCCGAATCGCCTCCTGGGCCGGCCACGTCTTGCCGGCGCCGGTGGGGGCATCGACCACCACGTGGTGGCCGGCGGCAAGCTCCGCCACCACCCGCGCCTGCCACGGGTCGGCGACCACTGCCGCGCCCGTCGGGATCGGCGGCCCGCCATGCACCAAGCGCGGCCGCACCTCCTCCACGAACGCGGCGGGAAGCGGTTTGGCCGCGCGCCGAAGGGGGGGCGCACCGCCCTCGGCCGGCGCCACTACTCGGGCCCTTTGCACCACTGCTCGTACTCGGCGGCAAACAGGGCCTCGATCTGCTCCACCACCTCCTGGCGGTCGTGGCCGGCCACGTGGTGGCGCATCATCAGCTCGGCGGCGCGGCCGAGGAGCTTGTCTCCCGAGAGCATCGGGTAGCCGCGCTTCATCCGCTTGAGGGTGTGGACCGGCAGCTCGCCCTCCGGGCGCGGCGCGACGTTCGCCACCTGCGGCGGCGCGGCGGCCACCTCCCCCCCGGCGGTGGCCTCGCCGGCGCGGCGCTCGTTGTCGTGGATCAGGAAGCGCGCGAAGGCGACGACCATGCGCCGCTGCTCCTCGGTGAGCTGGCGCAGGAGGAGATCGAGGGGCGACGTGGGCGGGGTCGGGAAGAGCATGGCCGGGAGTATTCCACACCTCGCCCACCACCGCCGACGCCGCAGCTTTCACCTCGGGGGTCAGGCGGACCCCGTGGCTATCTCCCCTACCCGGTGACCCCAAGGTGTATCGCCGGTCGCCACGCCTTGCCCACGCGTGGAGGGTGCGCACTCGCGCGGGCCACTGGGGAGGGGAGGCCAAGAAGCGCGTGGGTGCGGGCCCGACTTCGTGTGGACCCCAGGGTTGCGGGGCGCGATCGCCTGGCCCCCCCACCGTTCCCTTGCTCCGCCGTGCGTCGCTGCCGGACGATGGGGCGCTGGCGCATAGCCACGGCAGGCAGTACAGCATGGGCCGGACCCTCCGCCGATAGAGTGGATCGGTCGGCCGGCGCGCCTCCGGCGGCCGGCGCGCCCGGGTGCTGGGCTGGGTGAAGAGGTAGGTAACTTCGTGCTGAGCGTTTTCGGAGACCGATTCGCATGAACGTTCTGATTCCGCTGCTGGCAGGTTTGGGCCTGCTGTTCGTCGCCGCCAAGACCTATCCGTTCTATCTCTCCCGCAAGCTCGGGGTGGATGACCACAACGTGACCCCCGCCTACCGCATGCAGGACGGGCGCGACTACGTGCCGACCCGGACGCACGTCGTGTTCGCGCACCACTTCAGCGTGATCGCCGGCGCGGGCCCCATCGTCGGCCCGACCCTCGCCCTCGCGTACGGCTGGGCGCCGGCGTGGCTCTGGATCGTTGTCGGCTGTGTCCTGTTCGGCGCCGTGCATGACATGACCTCGATGTTTGTGTCGATGCGCGAAGAGGGTAGGTCGATCGCCGATATGGCGCGTCGCAGTCTCGGTGGGTGGGGCTACATGTTCTTTCTGGCGTTCCTCATCATGATTCTCACCCTGATCAACGCGATCTTTTTGAACCTGTCGTGCAAGGCTTTGACCGCGGCCTATCCCGCGTCCCTGCTGAAGCTGGAGGAGGGCAGCCACATCCTCACCACGTTCGTGAAAGACGGCGTGCTGATGGGCCGCATTGGCGGCATCGCGACCACCTCAGTGTTCGTCATCACGGCGTTCGCGCCGCTGATCGGCTGGCTTGTGCACAAGCGTCACTGGCCCACCGGACTCCTTTATGTGATTGCCACCGTGACGTGCGTAACAAGCATTCTGGTTGGCTTCAAGTTCCCGATCCTGCTCACGGAAGGGACGTGGCGCTACGTGATGTCGATCTACGTGTTCATCGCCTGCTGGTTCCCCGTGTGGCTGATTCTCCAGCCGCGCGATTTTGTGAACGTGCAGCTCCTCTACGGCGGTCTGCTCCTGATGTTCGTCGGGGTGATCCTGTACGGCTGCCAGGGCAACACGCTTCACGCCGCGTTTGCCCTGGTCGGTGAAGGCCAGACACTCACCGGCCCGATCTGGCCGTTCTTGTTCATCACCGTCGCGTGCGGCGCGATCAGTGGGTTCCACAGCCTCGCGGCGACCGGCACGACGGTGAAGCAGATCGGCAGGGAATCCGAAGTCCGGCGGGTGGGCTACAACGCCATGATCCTCGAAGGCGTGCTCGCCCTCCTCGCCCTGTTGCTGACCGCCAGCGCCCTGCCGCGCGTGGAGTACATGAACATCGTCTTTCCGGCGAATCACGACGGCAACCCGATCCTCGCGTTCTCGATCGCCATGGGCTACATGCTGAACAACGTCGCTGCCATCCCGGTCGCGCTCGGCTCGGTGCTCGGCATCCTCGTGCTGGAGGGGTTTGTCGTGACGACCCTCGACACCTCCATCCGCCTTTGCCGGTACATGTTCGAGGAGTTCTGGGTCTTCCTCTTTCAGGACCGGCGCATCGGTTTGCTGAAAAACCCGTTCGTGAATACCGCCTTGGCCGTCGCCCTCATGCTCTTCTTCGCCTTGAACTCGACCATCATGTCGGCGTGGAAAATCTTCGGCGCGGGCAACCAGTTGATCGCCGCGTTGGCCATGACCGTGGTGACCGTCTGGCTGCTCCAGCGCGGGCGCTCCTTCTGGTTCACGATCATCCCGG
This sequence comes from Nitrospirae bacterium CG2_30_70_394, assembly GCA_001873295.1. Taxonomy (GTDB): domain Bacteria; phylum CG2-30-53-67; class CG2-30-53-67; order CG2-30-70-394; family CG2-30-70-394; genus CG2-30-70-394. The sequence continues at coordinate 24,188 of MNYW01000013.1, forward strand.
CGCTCCTGATGACGATCACCACCTTTGCGACGCTGATCACCTCGATCAAAAAGAACCTCGCGCCGGTGGGGAGCGAGCAGCTCATCGTTCCGGGACAGGGGCCGCTGACGGCGGCGTCCGCGTTGCTCCTCGTGCTGGCGGTCGGGGTGATCTTCGTCTCGGCGAAGAGGTTCGGCGAAGGCTACCTGGCGCAGCGGCTGGCGGCGTCCAGCGTCCAAGGTGACCCTGGGCTCTAGGCCCGGGGCTGCTCCAATCGGGCACCGAGGAGCCATCGACAAGACCACGGGCTTTCTGGCGCGCCGATCTCTGCCATCGCGGCCGCGATGGTTTCAACCCGGCGCGCGGCTCCGCCCAAGCGTAGGGACCACGACCCGGAGCGGCCCGACTCCGCCGCGGTCGACGCCGTCCACGACAACCCCGCGGCCGGCCCACCGAAGTGGCGGGGCGACGCCATGGCGAAGCGGCTCGACCGATGGCGGGCCGCCCCGTGACCCTGCCGTTCGGCCGCATCCGCCGGCTGGCGCTCGACCTGCCCGCCGCCGCGGGGTCAGGCGCCGTCGCCCTCGGCCCTCATCCATCCACCGCCTCGATCTCGAAGTGCAGGCGGGCGTGGGCGGCGCGCAGGGTGGCCTCCACCGCCGCCGGGGTTGGGCCGCGGGCGAAGAGGAAGCCGAGATAGCGGTCCCCCTCGGGCAGGGGAACCAGGCGGTGGCCAATCGGCACGGTGATCGCCACCTCGGCGACGTTCGGTAGGCCGCGCGCCTGCTCCACCCCCGCGACCGCCACCAGGCGGCCGCCGTGGGGGATGGGAACCATCATCACCCCGGCGGGGGGAAGCTGGGCGGGGACCGCCGCGGCGCCGCCGCCGAGGGCGTGGCGGAGGACCACCTCTTCCAACGTGATCCCCGCGGCGAGGCGGATGGTCCGGCCGCACAGGCCGCCGATGGTGCGCGGCGCAACCTCCACCACGTGGCAGGCGCCCGCAGCGGGGATCCGGATCTCGATGTGGACCGGCCCCTCCACCAGGCCAAGGCCGTCGCACGCCGCCGCCGCGGTGCGCCAAATCTCAACCTGGGTCGCCGGGGCCAGGCGCGACGGGGTGACGTAGAGGGTCTCCTCGAAGTAGGGGCCGTCGAGGGGGTCGGGCTTGTCGAACAGGCAGATGGGGTGGAGGTGGCCGGCCACCAGCAGCCCCTCCACCGCCACCTCGACGCCGGTGATGAACCCCTCGGCAAGGAGGGTCTCGTCCACCTGCCCGCGCCGCTCGTGCGCCACCGCGGTGAGGATCCGGCCGATCCGCTCGCCGGCGGCGACGAAGGCGGCGACGGTGTCCGCGCGGATCACCCCGCGGCTGCCGCCCAGATCGCGCGGCTTGAGGACGCACGGGTAGTCCACCGCCGCCGCCGCCGTGGCGAGCTCACGCCGCCACGCCACCAGCCGGCAGGGCGGCTGGGGCAGCCCCGCCGCGGCGAGCAACCGCCGGGTGGTGAGCTTGTCGCGCGCCGCCGCCACCGCCGCCACCGGGTTGGCGCGCAAGTGGAGCAGCTCGGCGGCGCGTGCCGCCGGGATCATCGTGTCGTCATCCAGCCCCACCACCGCGCGCACCGGATAGTGGGCGTGGAAGGCAACGATCGCGCGCGCCGTCGCCTCCCCATCCGCCAGCGGCAGGGTGAGCGTCGCCCCGGGGGCGAGGCCGGCCAGGGCGGTGGGGGTATCCGAGCCGACGGTGACCTCCACCCCGAGGCCGTCGGCCGCCGCCAGCAAGTCGGCGGTGCGATAAGAGTGGCTGCTGAGGAGAAGGAGCAGGCGCGGCCGGCCGGCGCGGCCGCCGCTGGCGGCGAGCGCCTCGATCTGGGCGGGCGAGAGGTCGATGGCCATGGGCTGGGAGGTCGAACGAGGAGGCGGCGAGGATAGCGCCTGGACCGCGCCTACGCCCTGCCGGGCGCGCTCCCCCGCCGGGGGTAGGCGGCGGCCCGTGGTTCCCGCCGCCGGTGCACCGGCCACCGCGGCTGGGGGCGGTGCGCCGCTCTGGCGTGCGACCCGCGCGGCCCGTCCTCACCCCACCCTGCGCGCCACCCCCTCCCCGAGAAAGAGGCGCTTACCGCGGCCGTTTGTCTTGCCACCGCACTTCGGGCATGAACGGACCGATCGTTGTTGCGGAGGCGCGATGCCCTTCATTCACCCCAGCCGGTCGCAGACCACCGTGGCCACCCTCCTCGCCGCGGCGCTCGCCGCGACCGGCCTGCTCCTCGACCTCACCACACCGAACGGCGAGGCGGGCGGCGGGGTCTACGTGGCGCTGGTGATCCCCGCGTTGTGGCTGCCGTGGCGCGCCGCCCCGGTCGTCCTGGCGACCCTCGGGACGCTCCTCATCGGGGTGGGCTACCTCCCCCACGCCGCCGCCCCCAGCGCGTGGCTCGCCCTCCCCAGCCGCGGCCTGGTAGTGGCCACCGTGTGGATCGTGGCGGTGGCGATCGGCCAGTACCGCCGGGCGGTGATCCGCGCCAGCCGGGTTGGCCACCTGCGCGCCTTGATCGACGCCACCGCCGACGGGGTGATCATGATCGACGGCCGCGGCACGGTGCAGGAGCTGAACCGCGCCTGCGAACAGCTCTTTGGCTACCCCGCCGCCGAGGTGGTCGGCCACAACGTTGCCATGCTCATGCCGTCGCCCTACCGCGAGGAACACGACGGCTACCTGGCGCGCTACCGGGCGACCGGCGAGCGGCGGGTGATCGGCCGCGGCCGGACGGTGGTGGGACGGCGCAAGGACGGCTCCACCTTCCCGGTGCAGTTGGCGGTCGGCGAGGCGCGCCACGCGGGCGAGGCGATCTTCGTGGGCACGGTGCGGGATCTCACCGAGCGCGAGGTCACCGCCCACACCCTGCGCGAGGCGAAGGAGGCCGCGGAGGCGGCGAACCGGGCGAAGTCCCAGTTCCTCGCCAACATGACCCACGAGCTGCGCACGCCGCTTAACGCGATCCTCGGCTACGCCCAGATCATGGACCACGACGCGACCGTCCCCGCCGCCCACCGGCGCGCGGTGCGAGCGATCCTGAACGCCGGCAACCACCTCATGGAGCTGATCAACGAGATCCTCGACCTGTCCAAGATCGAGGCCGGCGCGATGGAGCTCCACCCCTCGGACTTCTCGGTGGCGGAGCTAGTGGAGGGGCTCGCGGACCTCTTTGAGGGGCGGTGCGCGGAAAAGGGGATTGGCTGGCGGGTGGAGAACCGCGTCGCCGGCGCGGGGGTGGTGCGCGGCGACCGCGGCAAGCTGCGCCAGGTGCTGATCAACTTCCTCGGCAACGCGGTGAAGTTCACCGACCGCGGCGAGGTGGTCCTGCGCGTCGGCCGCGACGGTGACTCGGACGCCGTGCACTTCGCGGTGGAAGACAGCGGGGCGGGGATCGCGCCGGCGGCGCGGGCGGCGATCTTCGAGCCGTTCATCCAGGCGGAGGCGGGACGCGACAAGGGCGGCACCGGCCTCGGCCTGGCGATCGCCAAGCACCAGGTCGAGATCATGGGCGGGCGGCTGGAGCTCGACACCGAGGTGGGGCGGGGAAGTTGCTTCACCTTCTCCCTCCCCCTGCCGCGCGCGGTGGCGGCAACCGGCGGCGACCCGCCCGCGGCGCGGGTGGTGGGGCTCGCCCCCGGCTGCACGATGGACGCGGTGGTGGCGGACGACGTGGCGGACAATCGGGAGATCCTGTCGCAGATGCTCACCACCCTTGGGGTGAGCGTGCGCACCGCGACGGATGGGCGCGCCGCCCTGGCCCTGGTGGCCGAGCGGCGGCCGGACATCTGCTTCCTCGACATCCGGATGGTGGGCATGGGCGGGGTGGAGGCGCTGGCGGCGATTCGCGCCGGCTCCAACACGACGGTGTGCGTGGCGGTCACCGCCGCCGGGTTGGTCCACGAGAGCGAGGCGTTGCGCGCCGCCGGTTTCGACGAGGTGATCCGCAAGCCATTTCACTTCGAGCAGATCTACGCCTGCCTTGCCCGCCACCTGGGCGCCCGCTTTCGCTACGCGGACGACCTCGCGCCCGGCGCAGCGGCGGAGGTTGCCTTCGATCCCGCCGCCCTCTCCCTCGCCGCACCCCTCTACGACCGCCTGCAGGCGGCGGCGCGGCTCAACGCCTTCACCGAGGTGGAGGCGCTGCTGGCCGAGGTGGCGGCGACCTCCGCCGCGGGTTCGGCCCTCGCCAGCCACCTGCGGACCCTCCTCGATCGCTACGACAGCGACGCCCTCCTCGCCACCCTTTCGCGAGTAACCCATGACTGAGACCCCTGCCACGGCGCGCTCGGGCGCCAAGATCCTCCTCGTCGACGACACCCCGGCGAACCTCGATCTGCTGCGCGACATCCTCGCGCCGGCGGGCTACCGGATCTTCTTCGCCACCAGCGGCGAGCAGGCGGTGCGGGTGGCCACCGAGGCGCGCCCCGACCTGATCCTCCTGGACGTGAACATGCCGCAGATGGACGGCTTTATGACCTGTACCCGCCTCAAGCAGGTGGCGGAGGTGGCGGAGATCCCGGTGATCTTTGTCACCGCGCGCACCGACGTGGAGGACCTCGCGCGCGGCTTCGCGGTGGGCAGCGTCGACTACATCACCAAGCCGATCAAACCGCCGGAGGTGGAGGCACGGGTGCGCACCCACTTGCGGATCCAGGGGCTGATCGCAGAGCTGCGCGAGCTTTCCGCCACCAAGGATCGCTTCTTCTCCATCGTCGCCAAGGAGCTCTCCCCCGCGGTCGCCGCCCTCGCCGAGGCGGGGCAGACCCTTGCCGCGGCCACCGCCCACGACCACCCGACCCCGGAGCCGGGCGCGCTGTTGGCGGTCACCACCGGTGCCGAGTCGGTCCTCACCCTCGTGGAGAACCTCCTCGAGTGGCCGCGGGTGGGGCGGGGCCAGAAGCTCGACCTGTACGCCAGCCCGGTGACCGACGCGACCCTCGCGAGTTTCGCCGCCGGCCTACCGGAGCTGCGCTTCCTCTCCCTCGCCGATACCCGGGTGACCGACGCCGGGCTGGCGCACGTGGCGCGCCTCACCGGCCTGCACGAGCTCCACCTCGACAACACCCCGATTAGCGACGCCGGGGTGGCGCAGCTCGCGCCGCTCACCGACCTGCGCATCCTCGATCTGAAGGGGACGCGGGTGACCGACTCGGGGCTGGCGATCGTGCGCCGCCTCCCCCACCTCCAGGCCCTCTACCTCACCCGCGCCCCGATCACCGACGCCGGCCTGGCCCACGTGGCGACCCTGGCGGAGCTGCGCACCCTGATCCTCTGGGACACCCCGATCACCGACGCGGGGCTCCTCCACCTTGCCCACCTTGCCCGCCTCACCGAGCTGATCCTGTGGAACACCCGGGTCACCGACGCGGGCGTCGCCGCCCTCGCCACGGCCCTGCCGGCGTGCGACATCAGCGCCCACATATAAGGGGTCAGGCCTTTACTTTATACTCCCGGTCCAACGCCGGACTCTGAGGCGCCACGGCGGAAGATGGTTCGTCGAGCGGGCCGCGAAGGGACGCGCATGGGCGCGAAGCGGGGAGGGGAAGCAGGCGAGGAAGGCGCTGGAGAAGGGCGAAAAGGGCGGGTGGCGCGCGCGGCGGCCGCGGCGGGTTAGCGCCTCTTCTTCGCCGCCCTCTTCTTCGCCCCGCGGCGCGGCCGCGGCGCAAAGGCGATCGCCGCCACCTCCTCGTAGGTGGCGGCGAAGTGGACCGTGAGGCCGTCTTTGATGTAGTCGGGGAGCTCCTCCACGTCGCCTTGGTTCGCCTCCGGGAGGATGAGCTCGTGGATCCGCACCCGGCGGGCGGCAATCACCTTCTCGCGGATGCCGCCCACCGGTAGGACCTGGCCGGTGAGGGTGAGCTCGCCGGTCATCGCCAACGGCCGGTCGATCTTCTGGCCGCGCGCCAAAGAGACCAGGGCGGTGGCCATGGTCACCCCGGCGGAGGGACCGTCCTTCGGCGTCGCCCCCTCGGGGACGTGAAGGTGGAGGAAGGCGCGGTCGAAGTAGGCAGGCTCCAAACCGAGGGACTCGGCGTGGCCGACCACGTAGCTGTAGGCGATGGCGGCGGACTCCTGCATCACCTCGCCGAGCTTGCCGGTGAGCTTGAAGCCGCGCTGCTTGGTGTGGACCCGCGCCGCCTCGACGTCGAGGGTGACGCCGCCGAGCGGCGTCCACGCCAGGCCGGTGACCACGCCGACGCCACGCTGCGGCGCCGTGGCGCTAAAGCGCGGCTTGCCCAGGTACGGCTCCAGACCACCGGCCACGATACGGATCGGCGGCTTGGCGCCGCCGGTCAGGGCGACCACCGCCTTGCGACCAATACGGCCGAGCTGCTTCTCCAGGGCGCGCACCCCCGCCTCACGCGCGTAGCCGTCGATTAGCTCCTTGAGCGCCGCGCTCGAGATCTGCAAATCGGACCGCTTCAGGCCGACCTTCTCCAGGGTGCGCGGCCACAGGTGGTGGTTGGCGATCGCCACCTTCTCGCGGGTGATGTAGCCGGGCAGGTGGATCACCTCCATCCGGTCCAAGAGCGGCGCCGGGATCGTGTCGAGCTGGTTGGCGGTGCAGATAAAAAGCACCTGGGAGAGGTCGAAGCGGAGGTCGAGGTAGTGGTCGAGGAAGTCGCGGTTCTGCTCCGGGTCGAGGACCTCCAAGAGGGCGGAGGCGGGGTCGCCCTGGAAGCTCGCCCCGACCTTGTCGATCTCGTCGAGGACGATCACCGGGTTGGCCACCGCCACCTCCTTGAGGGCGTGGATGACCTTGCCGGGCATGGCGCCGATGTAGGTGCGGCGGTGGCCCTTGATCTCCGCCTCGTCGCGCATCCCGCCGAGGGAGAAGCGGTACATCTTGCGCCCCACCGCCGCGGCGATGGAGCGGCCGATGGAGGTCTTGCCCACCCCGGGCGGCCCCACCAGCAAGAGGATCGAGCCGGCGATCTCCCCCTTGCGGGCACCCACCGCGAGGAGCTCGAGGATCCGCTCCTTCACGTCGTCGAGGCCGTCGTGGTCGCGGTCGAGGATGGCGCGCGCCTCCTTGAGGTCGAAGCGGTCAACCGAGGTCTGCCCCCACGGGAGCTGGGTGAGCCAGTCAAGGTAGTTGCGGGTGACCGCGTACTCGGGCGAGCCGACGTCGAGGACCGCGAGTTTGTCCATCTCCTCGTCCACCCTCCCCTGCGCCTGCGCCCCCAGGGTGAGGGTCTCGAGCCGCTTGCGGAACCGCTCCAGCTCGGCGGTCTTGTCGTCCTTGGAGAGGCCCAGCTCCTTCTGGATCTCCTTGAGCTGCTCCTTGAGGAAGAAGCGGCGCTGCTGGTCGGTCATCCGCTCCTGCACCGAGTCGCGGATCTTGGCGTGCAGCTTCGCCACCTCCAGCTCCTTCTTCAGGAGGGTGAGGACCCGCTCCATGCGCGCGATCAGGGGGAAGGTCTCGAGGACCGCCTGCAGCTCCTCCTTGGTGGCGGTGGTGATGGCGGCGGCAAAGTCGGCGAACGGCCCGGGCTCACCCAGGCCGAAGCGGCTGAGGAAGAGCTTCAGCTCCTCGCTGTAGACCGGGTTGAGGGGGATCAGCTCCTTAAGGGTGGTGGAGATCGCCATGCCGTAGGCGCGCAGCTCCTCGTCGCTGCCGGTGACGATCTCCGGGTACTCGACCCGCGCCACCCACGGCAGCTCGGTGGAGAGCCACTCGACGATCCGGAACCGCTCGATCCCCTGGGCGATGAAGCGGATGATCCCCTGGCGCTGGCCCGGCTCGTGGACCCGCACCAGGCAGCCGACCCCGTAGGTCGCTTCGGTGGAGAGGGGGTCGCTCTCCGCGCCGCGGGCGAGGAGCAGGCCGGCCATCTGGTGGCCGCTCTCCCCGATCGCCTCGATCGTCTTCAACCACCGCTCACCGTCGAGGAGCACCGGCATCCCCTGGCCCGGGAAGAAGGGGCGCTCCCACACCGGGAGGATGTGCAGAAGCGCGGGCCGGACGTCGCTGTGGCGCACAATCTCGGTGGAGGCGGCGCCCCCGCCAGCCGCCGCGTCGCCCGGACCACCTCCCTCGCCCTGCTCCTCCTTCGCTTCCTCGCTCGCCATGGGTCGTCTCCGCCTGCGCTGGGGGGTGAAGCTCCAGGATGGCAACGCGGCCGCCCCGCCGCCACCCCGCTACCCACAATCACCGTGGGGGGCGCGCCACCGGCCGGCGGCCAGCACACGGGCGGGGGAGCGCCGGCGACGCCGCTTCGCCGGCGACTTCTCTTGGCCGACTGCCCAAGCCAAGGCGCGGCCGGCCCACCACGCGGCGGTTGGACGGGCCACGCTCTTGACCCACACGACCGGGCGGGTGGCGGTGCGGCCTCACCGACCCTGCCCCGCACGACCCACTCCGCCCCACCCGCTGCAGCGGGTGGCGGGGATCGCACCGTCACGCCCCCGGCCCGCACCAGCTCAGTCGCCTCCCGGCCTTGGCGTATACCGCTGGCACAGGCGGCGGTCACCAAGCCACGCCTCCAGCTTGTCCAGCCAGCCGGTCCGCCGCCGCCTGGCGGCAGCGGGGTTCGAGGGCGGGGTCGACACAGCGCCGCCACATCGTGGAGTTCCTGCTGGCCGCCGGCGAGCCACTTGCGGGCGGGCGGCCGCCCCCGCCCCTACGCCGCCTGCGGCCGGACCGCCAGCTCCTGCTCGCGCACGGCGAGGGCGATCTTGAACCCGAGGGTGAGGACAAGCAGGCCGATCGCCCAGACGCCGGCGGCAATCGTCAGCTCCGGGGGGGTGGGCCAGTACTCCACCACCCGCTCCAGGGGGTTGGGGACGAAGCCGGCGACGATCAGGCCAAACCCCTTCTCCAGCATCAGGGAGAGGAAGAGGCAGACGCAGGCGATCACCAGGGTGACCGGGTGGTTGCGGCTGCGGGACGGCACCAGCAGCACCACCGAGACCACCCCCAGGATCACCGAGAGGCGCATGAAGGGGACCAGGAGGGTGTCTTCGCCAAGCCCCATGAAGAGGTAGACGAAGGGGGTCATGTGGCCCGGGATCTGGCTGTAGAAGGCGGTGAAGACCTCCAAGACGAGGAAGAAGAGGTTGGTCACCATGGCGTAGGCGATGATCTTCGCGAGCGTCTGGAGGGTGCGCTCACCCGGATCGAAGCGGCTCACCCGCCGCACGATGAAGAGGCAGAGGATGAGAAAGGCGGGGCCGGCGGCGAAGGCGGAGGCGAGGAAGCGCGGCGCCAGGATCGCGGTCAGCCAGTAGTCACGGCCGGGCAGGCCGGCGTAGAGGAAGGCGGTGACCGTGTGGATGGAGATCGCCCACGGGATGGAGAGATAGATCAAGGGATTGAGCCAGCGCGGGTGGTGATCGCCGCGAGCCTGGTAGTAGAGGCTCACGGTGCTGATCACAAAATTGAGGAGGAAGTAGCCGGTGAGGACCGTGGCGTCCCAAAAGAGGATCGAGTTGGGGCGCGGGTGGAGGACGACGTACAAGACCCGTTGCGGCATCCCCATGTCCGCCATGATGAAGAGGATGCACATGGTGACCGCGGCGACCGCCAGGATCTCCCCGAAGACCACCACCTTGCCAAAGGTCTGGTAGTCGTGGAGGTAGAAGGGGATCACCAGCATCACCGCCGAGGCGGCGACGCCG
>MNYW01000151.1 GCA_001873295.1 Nitrospirae bacterium CG2_30_70_394
CGCACCTTCCCGTCGACCAAGGACCTCGACATCCCGACCTTCCTGCGCGACCAGCTCGACTGAGACCCGCTCTCTCCCGCCGCGGCCGCGGCGGGAGAGAGCGGGCGGACCGACCGCGCGCGGTTGCGGCCTGGAACGGTCGCCATCCCGGGACGGTGGCCGACCGCGCGCGGCGCCGGCCACCGTCTCTTTCTGGCGCCTCCTGAACGGGGGAGCCGCCCGCCACGGCGGACGGCGCGCCGTGCCGGCCGTCCGGTGACCAGGGGTTCTTGCTTCCCACGGGAGGAGCTTCGCGGGGGAGACCACGCGCCCCCCTCGCCTCCCCGGTAAAAGCCCCCTCCGCCGGTGATTCGCGCGGCGCGTGGTCTCCCCCGCGGCGATCGCGAGCGGGGGCGCTCCACCCCGTCTCCGCAACCCTCTCGCCCGCCCGCCGGGGGGGTGGCGAGGCGTCATCCCCCCACCCCCTCGCCGACCCGCGCCGGCGCGGTGCGCGGCCACGAACTGCGCTGGCGGCCCGTTGCCTCGCCTCTGCGGGAGCAGCGGTCGATACCGTATACTTGCGCACTTTCTAATCCGCCGCCGGTCGCCGGCGGTTTGCAGGGGAGGTGGTTATGGCCGCGGCGAAGATGGTGACGATGGACGGCAACGAGGCGGTCGCATCGGTGGCGTACCGGCTCAACGAGGTGATCGCCCTCTATCCGATCACCCCCTCCTCGCCGATGGGCGAGATCTCCGACGAGTGGGCAGTCAAGGGGCTGAAGAACATCTGGGGGACGATCCCGTCGCTCACCGAGATGCAGTCGGAGGGCGGCGCCGCGGGTGCGATCCACGGCGCCCTGCAAGGGGGTTCTTTGGCGACCACCTTCACCTCCTCCCAGGGGCTCCTGTTGATGATCCCCAACCTCTACAAGATCGCCGGCGAGCTCACCGCCTTTTGCCTGCACGTGGCGGCGCGCTGTATCGCCACCCACGCCCTATCGATCTTCGGCGACCACTCAGACGTGATGGCATGCCGGCAGACCGGCATGGCGCTGCTCTGCGCCTCGTCGGTGCAGGAGGCGCACGACTTCGCCCTCATCGCCCAGGCGGCGTCGTTGGCCTCGCGCATCCCCTTCATCCACTTCTTTGACGGCTTCCGCACCTCCCACGAGCTCGCCAAGATCCACCGCCTGAGCGACGACGACCTGCGGGCGCTGATCGACGAGGAGGCGGTGCTGGCCCACCGCGCCCGGGCGCTCGATCCAGATCGGCCGATCCTGCGCGGCTCGGCGCAGAACCCCGACACCTTCTTCCAGGCGCGCGAAGCGTGTAACCCGTACTACGCCGCCGGCGCGGCGGCGGTGGCGGCGATGATGGCGCGCTTCGCCCAGCAGACCGGCCGCCACTACCACCCCTTCGACTACACCGGCCACCCGCAGGCGGAGCGGGTGGCGGTGGTGATGGGCTCCGGCGCGGAGACCGTGCGCGAGACCGTGGCCCAGCTCGTGGCGGCGGGCGAGCGGGTGGGGGTGGTCACCGTCCGCCTCTACCGGCCGTTCGCGGCCGACTTGCTTCTCGCCGCCCTGCCCGCCACCACCCGCACGCTCACCGTGCTTGACCGCACCAAGGAGCCGGGCGCGGTGGGCGAGCCCCTCTACCTCGACGTGGTCACCGCGGTGGCCGAGGCGGCGCAGGCCGGGAGCCTGCCGCTCGCCCAGCGGCCGGTGGTGGTCGGTGGTCGCTACGGCCTCTCCTCCAAGGAGTTCACTCCGGCGATGGTGCAGGGGGTCTTCGCCGCCGCGAGCGCACCGGCCCCGCGGAACCATTTCACCGTCGGGATCGTCGATGACGTCTCCCACACCTCGCTCCCCTGGGACGAGGCGTTCGACATCGAACCCCCGGAGACCGTGCGCGCGATCTTCTACGGCCTTGGCTCCGACGGCACGGTGGGGGCGAACAAGAACACCATCAAGATCATCGGCGAGGAGACGGAGCTGTTCGTCCAGGGCTACTTCGTCTACGACTCGAAGAAGTCGGGGGCGGTGACCATCTCCCACCTGCGCTTCGGGCCGCGGCCGATCCACGCCCCCTACCTGATCCGCCAGGCGTCGTTCGTCGCCTGCCACCAGTTCCCGTTCGTGGACAAGTACGACATGCTCGCCGCCGCCGCCCCCGGCGCCACCTTCCTGATCAACGCGCCGTTCGCGCCGGCGGAGGTGTGGGACCACCTGCCGCGCGAGATGCAGGAACAGATCCTCGCCAAGGGACTGAAGCTCTACGCCATCGACGCCTACCGGGTGGCCGAGGAGGTGGGCATGGGCAGGCGCACCAACACCCTCATGCAGACCTGCTTCTTCGCCCTCTCCGGGGTGCTGCCGCGCGCCGAGGCGATCGCCAAGATCAAGCAGGCGATCGAGAAGACCTACGGCAAAAAGGGCGAGGAGGTGGTGCGGCGCAACTTCGAGGCGGTGGACGCGGCCCTTAGCCACCTGCACGAGATCGCCCTCCCGGCTGCCGCCACCAGCGACCACACCCGGCCGCCGGTCGTCAGCGCGGCTGCGCCGGAGTTCGTGCAGCGGGTCACCGCCCTGATGATGGCCGGTCTCGGCGACCAGCTCCCGGTCTCTTGCTTCCCCCCCGATGGCACCTGGCCTACCGGCACGACGCGCTGGGAGAAGCTCGGCACCGCGCTCGCGGTGCCGGTGTGGGAGCCGGAGCTGTGCACCGAGTGCGACCAGTGCGCGCTGGTCTGCCCGCACGCCGCGATCCGCGCCAAGGCGTACCCGGAAGAGGCGCTCGCCGGTGAGCCGGACGGCTTCTTGTCGTGGAAGTTCAAGGGCAAGCCGTTCGCCGACTGGAAGTTCACCATCCAGGTCGCGCCCGACGACTGCACCGGCTGCCGCCTGTGCACCGAGGTCTGCCCCGCCAAGGACAAGGCGAACCCGCGGCGCAAGGCGATCAACATGACCGACCGGGCCAAGGTCCTGGAGCGGGAGCGGGCGCGCTACCGCTTCTTCCTCGATCTGCCCGAGGTGCAACGGACCCAGCTCGACAAGCTCAACGTCAAGCAGGTCCAGCTCCTCCAGCCGCTGTTCGAGTACTCGGGCGCGTGCCCGGGCTGCGGCGAGACGCCGTACATCAAGCTGATCACCCAGCTCTTTGGCGACCGGATGATCATCGCCAACGCCACCGGCTGCTCGTCGATCTACGGCGGCAACCTGCCCACCACCCCGTACACCACCAACCGCGCCGGGCGCGGCCCGGCGTGGGCGAACTCGCTGTTCGAGGACAACGCCGAGTTCGGCCTCGGCCTCAGGCTCGGCGTCGAGGCGCAGCGGCGCGAGGCGGAGACGCTCCTCATGTGCCTCGCCAACGACCTTGGCGCCACCCTCACCGACGCCCTGCGCACCGCTGACCAATCCACCCCGGCGGGGATCGAGGCGCAGCGCGAGCGGGTCGCGCACCTACGCCAGGGGCTCGCCAAGCTCACCGACCCGCGCGCTTGCCGCCTGGCGCAGGTGGCGGACTCCCTGGTGGACCGCTCCGTGTGGATCTTCGGTGGCGATGGCTGGGCGTACGACATCGGCTACGGCGGCCTCGACCACGTCTTGTCGCTCACCCACAACGTCAACGTCCTAGTGATGGACACCGAGGTCTACTCGAACACCGGCGGCCAGGCCTCCAAGGCGACGCCGCTCGGCGCCGCGGCCAAGTTCGCCACCGCCGGCAAGGAGGTGGCGAAGAAGGACCTCGGGCTCATGGCGATGAGCTACGGCCACGTCTACGTGGCAAGCATCGCCTTCGGTGCCAAGGACGCCCACACGGTGAAGGCGATCGCCGAGGCAGAGGCGTACCCGGGCCCGTCGCTGCTCCTCGCCTACTCCCACTGCATCGCCCACGGCTACGACCTCGCCTTCGGGGTCGAGCAGCAAAAGCGGGCGGTGGACGCGGGCGTCTGGCCGCTCTACCGCTTCGACCCGCGGCGCCTTACCGCGGGCGAGCCGCCCCTGATCCTCGACGCGGAGGGCGGCAAGATCCCGGTGGCGGAGTTCATGAGCCACGAGACCCGCTTCCGGATGGTCGAGCGGATCAACCCGGAGCGCTTCCACCGCCTCGCCGCCCAGGCGCAGGCGGCGGCGACCCGGCGGCTTGCGGTCTACCGCCACCTCGCCGGCCTCCAGCTCGAACAGGCGAGCCCCAACGGCAGCCAGACCTTGACCACCCCGTAGACCGTGGTGCTGGGTGGCCCCCCTCCCCGATCTGAGCCCACCGCCCTCTGCCACTTCCAAAGCGGCTCCCCCCCCACGCCGACCCAACGTCCGCCCGGTCGTCCGCCCGGAGCCGCGCGGCCTCCCTCGGGGGCGGAGGGGCGGGCTCGCGCCCGGGGGGAGGGCGTTCGCCTAGCGACGTGGGGCTAGGCGACGAAGCACGGTCCACGACTCCGGGCCCACGACTCCGGCCATGGGTCCGCGCGGCTCAGGCGAGCGGGACAAAGTCCGCCTGGCTCCGTGCGCCTCTCGGCGGTACGCGGGCCGGAGATCACCGCCGGGGGCGGATTTCGCCCTCTTCATCCCCTTTCCTAGATCCGGGTCCACGACGCCGGTCCACGACCCCGGCCGCACTCCGCTGCGGCGCGGTCGATCCACCCCGTCCACCACGCCCCGCGAAGGAAGGGTTCGGTCGGACCCCCTCCCCCGGGAGGAGTGCGCGGAGGTGGTGGACCACCACCGTGTAACGCAGGAGACGCGCCTCTGCCTCCAACCCGCTAAGCCAGTGGTGGTACGCGGCCACCGGCTCGGCGCACTCGGTGAAGAACCGCTCCACCGCCGCGCCAACCCCCTCGCCGTGGTGGCGGGTGGTGAGGAGGTGGCGGGCGAGGCGGTAGCGGAGGGTATCGACCTCCTCTTCGAGGTCCACCTTGGCCCGCTCCTCCCAGGCGTCGCGGGCGATCCGCCGCCCGAGCCGCCTGGCGAGGGTGTCGAGGGCGAGGCGCTCCGCCACCTCCTCCAGGGCCTTGGCGATGGCGCCAAAGGGGAGGTGGTGGTTGCGGTGCAAATCGAGGACCTCGAGGATCCCGGCGAGCGCCGGAAGGCGTGCCACGTGGCGCGCCAACACCGCCGGGACCCCGTTACCGCGCAGCTCCGCGACCTGTCCCTCGTACCGCCGCCCCTGCAGCTCCAGCTCGAAGGCGTGGACCTGGCGGCGCACCTCCGGGATGGCGGTGAGGGGCGGCCGCGCATCCGGGGAGAGGTGGAGCAGCCGCCGGGTAAGCTCGGCAAGGAGCGCCTCCTGGCGCAACAGGAGGTCGTACTGGAGCCTGGCTTCGAGGCGGTCTTCGAGGTTGGCGATCCACAGGCGGGTGGCACCGGCGTCGCAGATGGCCTCGGCAAAGAGGTAGGCGTGGGCGATCTCCCAGGCCGCGCAGCCGCTCTCCTCCTCCACCTCGAAGAAGAAGCAGACCCCCGCCTGGTTGACGATCCGGTTGGCGACCACCGTGGCAAGGATCTGCCGCCGCAACGGGTGGCCGGCGAGGTGGCGGCGGAAGCGGCGGGCGACGCTGTCGGGGAAGTACCCCGCCAGGTACGGCTCGCTCCCGGCCGCCGCCCCCAGGGGCGAGTCGGTTAGCAGCCGCTCCAGGCGCAACTTCTCGTGGCCGAGCAAGACGCACAGGGTGGGGCGCGCCAGCCGCCCCTGCGTCGCCACCTGCTCCCGAAGCTCCGTGGGGGTGGCCACCACCTCCGCCGCCGGCAGGAGCCCCTCGGCGACCCGCTGCTCGATCAGACGGAGGAAGGGGGTGGGGTGGTCGTGGGAGCGCAGCTCGTCGAGGGAGACGCATGCCGACTGTCCCTCGTTATCGGCGAGGCACAGGGCGGCGACCTCGCCGGTGGCCCGCGCCAGGAGGCGATCGCGCGCCTTCCCGGATAGCCTCCCGATCTCGCAAAGGTGCTGGCAGAGCAGCTTGAGGTTGACCTCGTGGTCCGACAGGTCGACGCCGGCGGAGTTGTCCAGGGCGTCGGTGTTGATCCGCCCCCCGTGGGCCGCGATCTCCAGGCGGCCGCGCTGGGTGATGCCGAGGTTGCCCCCCTCGCCCACCACCCGGGCGCGCACCTCCGCCCCGTTTACCCGCACCCGGTCGTTCGCCTTGTCGCCCACCTCCACGTCGCGCTCGTTAGCCGCCTTGATGTAGGTGCCGATGCCGCCGTTGTAGAGCAGGTCCACCGGCGCGCTGAGGAGCAGGCGGATCAGCTCCTCGCCCGACACCCGCGCCTTGCGCGTCGCGAGCCGTTCGCGCGCCGCCTCGTGCAGCTCGATCTGCTTCGCGTCGCGCTCGAACACGCCGCCGCCGGCGCTGATCTTGTCCCGGTCGTAGTCACCCCAGGTGGAGTGGGGGAGGCGAAAGAGGCGGGCGCGCTCGGCGAAGCTCAGGGCCGGGTCCGGGTTGGGGTCGAGGAAGATGTGGCGGTGGTTGAAGGCGCCGATCAAGCGCAAGTGGCGCGAGCGGACCATGGCGTTGCCGAAGACGTCGCCCGCCATGTCGCCGATCCCGACGACGGTGAAGTCCTCCCGGTCGATGTCGAAGTCGAGCTCGCGGAAGTGGCGGCGGATGCAGATCCAGGCGCCACGGGCGGTGATTCCCTCTCTCTTGTGGTCGTAGCCGGTCGCGCCGCCCGAGGCGAAGGCGTCACCGAGCCAGAACCCCAGTCGCGCCGTCACCTCGTTCGCCGCGTCCGAGAGGTGCGCGGTCCCCTTGTCCGCCGCCACCACCAGATACGGGTCGTCGCCATCCTCCACCACCGTGTGCGGCGGGTGGACCACCTGGCCTCCCACCAGATTGTCGGTGACCGACAAGAGCACCTCGATGAAGGCCTGGTACTGGTCGTGCAGGTAGCGTGCCCGCGCCTCGGGTTCCGCGGGGGGGTGGCGGAGGCAGAAGCCGCCCTTCGCCCCCACCGGCACGATCACGCTGTTCTTCACCGTCTGCGCCTTCATCAAGCCGAGGATCTCGGTGCGGAAGTCGTCGGGCCGGTCCGAGTGGCGGAGGCCGCCGCGCGCCACCGGTCCGCCGCGCAGGTGGCACCCCTCGAGCTCGGCGCCGTGGCAGTAGATCTCGCGCCACGGCCGCGGCTCGACCATCCGCTCCACCCGACTGCAATCGACCTTGATTGCCACCACCTCTACCCCCGGCTGGAAGAAGTTGGTGCGCACCGTCGCCGCCACCACGTTCGCCAACCCGCGCAGAACCTCGTCGTCCGCCAGGTGGCTGACCGCGGCGAGCTCGTGCGCGAAGCGGCGCTGGGCCGCCGCCACCGCCTGCGCCCGTCCCGCAGCCACCGCCGGATCGAAGCGGGCGACGAACAGGGCGACCAGCGCCGCCACCGCCGCCGGGTAGGCCAAGAGCGTCCGCACCACCCCGCCCTCCATCAGCGTCGGGTTCACCTGCAAGAGGTAGCCGCGCACGGTGCGCACCAGCCGCACCTCCGCCGGCGACAGAGCGGCGAGGAGGATGAGGGCGTTGGTCGGGTCGTCCTGCAGGTGGCCGGTGAGCGTCCACCCCAGGGCGGTGCACAAATCGCCACATCGCGCACGCACCACGGTCGGGTCGCCGCCGAGGTGGACCACGTGGACCGTATAGGCGCCGCCTCCGAGCGGTGCCTGGGTCTCGTCCGTGGCCACCAGGCCGAAGTTGCGCAGGGTTGGGATGAGCGCCATGAGCGATAGGCGGTGGTCGGTGAGGATGCGCAGTTGCAGACCACCGCCCTCGCCCCTGGTGCAGTACACCACCACCCCCTCCGCGTCGCCGAGCTGCGCCAGGCGCGCGAGGTCCTCCGCCGCCACCGCCGGCGTGGTCACCTCACGGTAGAGGGCGGGGAAGGTCGGCCCGTACCGGTGCAGCATCACGAAGGCGGGGTGCTCCCCCAAGCGTTCGATCAAGCGCCCGAGCAGCCGCTCCTCCCAGGTGGTGAGCACCGCGCGCAGGGTCTCGCGCAGGGCCAGCGCCGCGGGCGGCCGCACCCCGTCTACGACCGCGAGGTAGAAGACCACCACCGCCACCGCGTCCCCGAGGCTAACGACTTCATCGATGACCGGCGCGGCGAAGGCGCCGGCCACCGCCGCGGCTAGCCGCTCCACCACCGCCTCGCCGTAGCGCACCCGCGGCAGCCCCACGGTCACCGCCCAGTAGCGCCCGCCGCGCCCGGCGCGATAGCCGACGGAAAGCCCCTCGTCGCCCTCGATGGCGAGAAGCTCGTCGAAGCGCGCCACCAGCTCGGGAAGCGGCGCATAGAGGAGCTCGCGCTTCGGCAGGAGGTTGAACAGGGTGGCGATCTCGCGCCGCTGGTAGTGGCCCCCCTCCTGCCCGCGCGCATCCAGCAGCTGCGCCAGCTTGGCGCGCAACAGCGGCACCTCGCTCGCCGCCGCCTGCACGCCGCCGCGTGATAGGCGGCCGACGATGCAGTGGCGGCGTGGGGTCCCCTCCGCATCCAGCGTCTCGAAGAAGAAGGTCTCCGCCGGTTCGCGGTGGTGGCGGATGGTGGTACCGGCCGGGCTGAAGTCCACCGCCACCCACCCCCCCTCCACCGCCGCCGCGCCCGCCAGCTCCCCGCCCAGGCCGGGGATGAGACGGTCGAGGAGGCGGCGGTCGCGGGCGAGCCCAAGCGCCGCGCCATCCACCAGGGCCCAGCCGCCGGCCGCGGTGGCGCGGCGCTGCTCGTAGCCCAGGAAGATCAGGTGGCCGTCGCCGAGCCAGCCACAAAACGCCGCCGCCTCCGCGCCGCCCGGACGCGCCGCCAGCGCCGCGCCGATGTGTGCCAGGCGGCTCTGAAAACGGGGGAAGTCGATGATCGACAACCGCAGGCCGCGCAGGAGCCACGCCAGGGTGGTGCGCAGGCGGGCCAGGCGGCGCGGGTCGACGATCCGCTCGATCTGCAGGTAGATCAGGTGGTCGGCGCCGTCGAGCCCGGCGAGGGTCGGGTGGAGGGAGAGGAAGATACGGATCCCCTCCTTGCGCAGGAAGGTCCGCACCCCCTCGAAGATGAAGGGCGAGTCCATGCAACGGACCATCACCGTGGTGGTCTCCACGGTCAGGCAGCAGGGACCGGTACACCGCTCCAGGTTCGCCACCACCAGGTCCCAGCTGGCCGGCAGGATGCGGGCGACCTCGGCCGCCGGCGCCGCGCGGCCGAGGAAGTCCACCACCGCGCCGGTCACCACCACCCACTGCTCCACGGTGAGCCCGGCGGCGGCGGTGGAGGGGGCCGCCATGAGCCGTTTTGCCACCGCCGCCAGGTGCGCCTGCTCCCCTCGCGGGGCATGGGTGGCGATCCACCGCTCCACCTCCGCCACCGCCACGCCAACAACATGGGAGGAGGTAGTACGAGGCGCCATGGACAACTCCGGAGGGGGCGGGCCGAGCGTCACGCCGCCCCACGCCGCCCCGCGGGCGGCAAAAGAGAGGGGTGGAACACGCCGGCCGCCCTATGTACCACGGAAGGAGCGCCCGGTTGCAGCGCGGCTTGCGGCCGGCGCGCGGCGCGAGCGATGGCGGGCCGGATTTTGGCGAACGTCGCGAGAAGAGCGGGCTTGCGCCCGGATGCAGAACCGCGCGGAGCGACCGGGGCGGGCAACCCCCCCGGCCCCCATCCGCCACGCCGCCAAGTTCCGCGCCCGGTGGGCTCGCCGCGCCCGGTGTTGCTCGCCGCCGGCGATCGACCAAGGCTGCCCACCCGCAGGGGTTGCGGCTCGCCGCCAACGCCTCCCCCAGCGCGCCGGGCGATCGTGCGGGGGTCCCGCGGAGGAACAGCCTCGGCCGCCTTCCCCCGGCGCGCCGGGCGCGACCCCCACACCACCGCGTGGGGGGTGGCCTGGACGCCTCCCGCCCCCGCCCAACACACTCGGACCATGGACCCCCC
>MNYW01000158.1 GCA_001873295.1 Nitrospirae bacterium CG2_30_70_394
CCACATCGGGATGGTCGGGGCCCAGGGCCCGCTCCCTGATCGCCAGCGAGCGCCTGTAGAGGGGCTCGGCCTGGGCGTAGTGGCCCTGGGTTTTGTAGAGCAGGGCCAGGTTGTTCAGGCTCTGCGCCACATCGGGATGGTTCGGCCCAACGTCCTTTTCGGCGACCTCCAGCGCCTTCTTCGCAACGACTACGGCGCGATCGTATTGGCCGGCGCGATAGAGATCGGTCACCTCTTGGTTGAGCGTCTCCCACTTGATGCTGGCGCCTTGCACGTAGGCCGGGGCGGCGGTCAGCCATAGCACGGTGGCCAGCGCAATCGTCTGTAGGCATACCGTCTGTATGGATGGGGTCATCGGTGCTCCTGTAAATCCGTTGAGCAACAGCGGGTAGCCATTCTGGGTCGCGCGCTTCTTCTCCATCAACACCCCGAGGAGCCGCGCCTGCACCGCATCCAGCTCGATCGCTCCGCCCTGGTTCTCCATCGCCGCTCCTTTTCCCATGGTCTGAACGTTCGCCCTGCCCACGCCGGTCGTTGGCAATCCACCGCACGGTGACGGTGCGCAACCCGCCGCGCTCTGCTTCTCCGCGCCGTGGCCCAGGTAGCCATACGACCGTCCCAATCCAGAGTCGCGGCCGCCCCTCTCCTCGTCACGCTCGACAAGGTCCGACCGCCGCCGCCGCGGACCGGCGCCACGCCTCCAGCTCGGCGGCGCTCACCACCACCAGCTTGCCCTCGGTCTCCGCCCGCCGGCCGCGGACCCAACGGTCGGCAAAGCTCACCACCCGCGGCCGCCGGTAGTAGGTGCGGAAGAGCTCGCCGGTGTCGCGGTGAACGAGGTAGTAGCAAGCCGCCGGCATGTGCGTCTCCTCGCCCCTAAAGCAGCGCTCGGGCCGCGCCCCGATGCGTTGGGCGATCGCCCGCCAGCGGGGGCCATGGCCGCAGTCGCCGCCGTGCTCCATGAAGGCGAGGGCGTGGGCGATCTCGTGGAGGATGGTCTCCACCACCTCTGCCTCGGAGTTGAGCGCCGCCAGGTGGCGACTGACGGTGATCCGCCGCCGCCCCGGGCGACAGACGCCGAAGCGGCGCACCGCCCCATCGAGGCCAGCCGTCCAGCCCGCCGCGGCGAGGCCGTGCTCGGTCAGCTTCGCGGCCAAGAGGGCGAGGGTCTCCGTCGGGTTCATGTCACCCTCTCGGAATCGACCGCATCCGTGCGCCGAGTGGCCACCGTGGGGGAGGAGAGGCGAACAGGATGAAGAGGCTTCCGGGCCGAAGCCCCGTCGCTCGTGGTGCGCCCGGCAGGACTCGAACCTGCGACACCGAGGTTCGAAGCCTCGTGCTCTATCCAGCTGAGCCACGGGCGCGACGGCTGGCGGCGACCATTGGACGGCGACCGCGAGCGGGGTGTCAAACCGCTCCCGCCGGCGCGCCACCGCTCTCCCCAACCCCGGTTGCACCCCGGCGACCGAGCCAGCGGAGAGCCCCGCGACCCGCGGTTCAACCATCGGAGCCCGGCGGCGCGCTGGGCGTGGCCGCCGAGGCACCGCAATCCACGCCGCCGCCAGCGGGGCGCCCCGCGCACCGAACCGTCAACGCCGACTCGCCGGCCCGCGACCGCCTCCGGTGGAGCCGATGGTGAACCGGGCCGCCGCCGGGGTTGCCGCGCAACCCCGAGGTAAGGCGAGATGGGCCATGGTGGAGTGGCTCCTCTATCTCGCCGCCGGCACCGGCGCCGGTCTCCTCGCCGGCCTCTTCGGGGTGGGAGGTGGGATCGTCATGGTCCCCCTCCTCTACTTCGCCTTCCGTAGCCAGGGGTTCGCAGCGGCCACCCTCTTCCAATGCGCCACCGCCACCAGCCTGGCGGCGATCATCGCGAGCGGCCTCTCCGCCCTCGCCGCCCACGGCCGGCGCCACAACGTCGACTGGCGCCCCGCGGGGCTGCTCGCTCTCGGCGCGGCGCTGGGCGCGGCCGCGGTCGCAAGCTGGGCGGTTGCGCGCCCCGGCGCCGGCTGGCGCGTCTGCTTCGGCCTCTTTCTGTGGAGCGCAGCGTGGCTGGTGAGTCGACGCCCTCACCCCGCGACCCGCGTGGCTCCGCCGTACCCGGCAACCGGCCGCTGGCTGGCGATCGGGCTGGCAAGCGGCGCCCTGTCGGCCGCCTTCGGCGTCGGCGGCGGGGTAGTGGCGGTGCCCCTCATGGGTGTGCTCCTCCACGTCGAGTTCCGGCGCGCGGTGGGCAACGCCACCGCGGTCCTCGCCAGCTCGGCGATCATCTCCACCGCGGTCTACCTGGTAGCAGGGCAACAATGGATCGCCACCAGCCACGCCTCCCTCGGCCTCATCCACCTCCCCTCCGCCGTTGCCCTCGCCCTCGCCGCGACGCCCGCCGCCCAGGTAGGTGGCTGGCTCGCCCACCGCCTGCCGGAACGCCTCCTCCGCACCCTCTTCGTGGCCCTGCTCCTGCTCACCGGCGGTGGGATGGTCCTCGGCTGAACCCGCACCACCGCGCGCCCCCAACCGCTCCGCGCCCGCAGGCGCACCCCGGCCGCCCCACGATCGACGAAACCCACCCCGCGACGGCGCCCCTCCCGCCCCCCGTACCACCCACGCGGGATGCTAAACCACCCCTATCATCCGCATACCTCCGCGGTTGCCGTCGCACCCGTGCCAAGCCAACCCCCCGGTTCAGCGGCGCCGCTCCGTGCCCGCGGCGGCGTGCCATCGTTGGGCGCCAGTCGCATCGCTACGCGCCGGCCATCCCTCACACCGCGCCTCAAGCCCCAGCCCCTTTGAGCATGCTCTGCACGAAGCTGTCTTTGTCCTCTTCGCTGACGATCTCGCTATGGTTCACTGGGTTTGTTCTCCATCCTCGCGCGTGCTAGCTGCGTCGTTTCGGGAGAACGAAGCACAGCAGAATCGCCGTCCCGCGGAGCGCCTTGGGGGGACAACCTTCTCGACCATAGTTCGACGGTAAACCCCGACCCAAACCGCGACGCCCGCGGCCAAGGGGCTGGTTGGCCGCACCGCTGCCTGTATCCCCGACCGACCCGCCCGCACCCGACCCACGACCCGCCCTCTCCCCTCGCGCGCGAAGCGCCCGCGGCACGCCCGTGAGGCGTGTGTGCCATAGCACGCCTCTCCCCTCGCGCGCGCCGCGCCCGCGCCTCTTTGCTGCCAAGTAGCCGATCCCTACCCAATTCCCACCAATCCCCGGCTTCAAGATTGCCCCCGCGAGCCACCGCCTTGGCCCCACTCCCTCCACCCCCATCGCCCCAAGCGGCGCGCGTGGCCGGGGTTGGCGCGAGCCATTTTTGGTCGCTCCCCGTTGCGCCTCGGCGCGGTACGCCCTACCGCGCAATGTTGGTGTAGAGGATCTCGCCACTGGCGAGGCGGACGCGGTAGATGCGGCTGCGCGGGGAGGAGGCCGGGTGGCGCTTGACCTCGGGCTGGCTCGCCCTGGCCTCGGGCTGCTGCCACTTCCCCTCGGGGTAGCAGGCGCGCAGGCGGTCGAGGTAGGTGCGGGTCTCCGCGAACGGCGGCACACCGCCGTACTGGACCACCCGGTCGGGGCCGGCGTTGTAGGCGGCAAGCGCCAGGGTGAGGTCGCCGAAGCGGTCGTAGAGGGTGCGCAGGTAGCGGGCGCCGCCGCGGACGTTCTCCTCGGGATCGTACGGGTCGGCCACCCCCAGGTCGCGGGCGGTGGCGGGCATGAGCTGCATGAGCCCCATCGCCCCCTTGGGGGAGACGGCGTGCGGGTCGTAGCCGGACTCGGTGGCGATCACCGCGTGCAGGAGATCGGCGGCGAGACCGGTGTCGGTGGCGGCGCGACTCACGGTGGCGTTGAACCGGGGACCGTGGGAGAGGTCGCGCGGCGCGGAGGGGTCCGGGCGGCGAGGTACCGAGATCACCGGCCGATCGCCCGGCCGGCGCGGGGTGTCGGTGAAGCAGACGGTGCCGTCGGCCCCGCGGTAACGGTAGATGTCCGCCGCCGCCGGGGCGGCGAGGGCGAGGGTAAGGAAGAGGGCGAGAAGGCGAATCATGGCTTTCTTATCGGCAACCGACCCGGCGGCGTGCGCCTCACCCGTGCGCCACCAGGCGCTCGTCCAGCGACCGGTCGAGCAGGGCGGTCAGCTCGGCGACCCGCTGGCTGACCTCCGCCGCGCTCAGCGCGCCGGCGATGAGCGCCGGAGCAAGCTCGGCCAGGAGGCGGGCGCGGAGCGTCTCGGGGTCGAGGGGCGGGCGCGGGTCGAGGTACCCCTCGGTGCGCAAATAGGCCGCAAGCTCCTCGCGCTTGTTCGCCCGAAAGCCGTGGCTGCGCGGATCGCCGCCGCGCCGTTCGAGGCGGGCGAGGAGGGCGCGGGCGTCGCCGCCAACCTCCGCGGCGAGCTCCGCGAGGGGGTCGAGGTAGCGGTCGCTCACCGCCCCACTCGCCACCAGCACCGGCCGCTCCACCGCCCGGCCGCGCCCCTGCCGCCAGGCCGCAAAGGTGGCCTCGGCAAGCTGGCCAAGGGCGTCGAGGCGGGCCGCCTCGGCCGAGCTCGCCACCGCCGCGCCGCCACCGCCGCGCGCCAGGGTGCGCCACTGGCCGACGGTGGCGACGTGCGCCCCGGCGCGCAGGCGGTACAGGAGGGGCAGGTCGTCGCGCAGGAGGAAGAAGAGGTCCAGGGCCGCGGGCCGTTCCGGATCTGGGGGGGCGACGCCGAGGGCCACGCCGTACTGCTCGGCGGTGTAGCCCGCGGGCGGCGGTACCGCGACGGCTGGCGCGACGGTGAGGGAGTCGAGGTCGAGCACATGCTGGCCGAGACGCACCGCCGCCAGGTCGATGAGGTGCGGCGGCGACTCTTCGCGGGCCGCGCACAACCGGCTCCAGCGGCCGCAATCACCGGGGTTGGCGGTGAGGTAGAAGATCTGCCGGCCGTCGTGCGCCAGGGCGAGGAGGGCCGAGGCGACCGCGTCGAAGCGCTCGGGGTCGGCCAGCGACAGGGCCTCGTCCAAGATCAGCGGCAGGGCGACGCCCGCCTCGTGGTGGGTGGCAAAGGCGACGCGGACGGCGAGCAAGAGCTGGGCGCGGGTGCCGTCGGAGAGCTCGGCGAGTCCGCGCACGGCGCCGCTGTCGCTCTCCTCCGCCACCAGCTCGCCGTGGTCGGCGACCCGCACCGTGTAGCGCTGGTGGGTGAAGGCGGCGAACCAGCCGCTCGCCCGCGCCAGCACGGGCGGCCGCGCGACCTCTTGGTGTTCCTCCTCTACCAGGTCGAGGAGGAAGGCGGCGGCGGCCGCCTCGAACGCCTCGGCGCGCCGGCTGGCGAGGGCCGCGCGCGCCACACCCTCGACCGCGCGACTCGCCTCCAGGGCGTCGCCCTCGGTGGCTTCACGGATCCTGCCCTCGATGTCGCCCACCTGCCGGGCAAGCCCGTCGAGGGTCGCCGCCTCCTCCCGGCAGGCGGCGAGGCGCTGATCCGCCTCCTTCGCGGAGAGAACACGGAGCACCGGCTCGTCCGCCAGGCGCGCCTCGAGCTCGGCGATCCGCCCCTCCTGCCGCTCCACCTCGGCCGCCGCCTGGCGGTAGTCAGGAAGGCGGTCGAGAAGGACCACGAGGTCGGCCTCCACGGCGACGCCGGCGCGCGCGAGCAGGGCGTGCCGCTCGGCCTCCGCCGCCTCCAGCCGCGCTACCGTCTGGGCGCGCCGCCGCTCCAGCTCGGCGACCTCCCGTACCGCCTGGCGATGGTTCCGCGACCGCTCCACCACCGTCTCCACCGCCGCCCCCAAGGCCGGCCCCGCGCTGGCGAGGGCGGGGGCTGGGGTGACCGGCGTACCGCCAGCGGTGAGGTAGGGAGCAAAAAATCCCTCCACCGCGGCGCGCTGATCCGCCGCGTCCGCGCTGGCCTTCGCCAGCCGCGCCGCGGCTGCGGCAACGGCCCCAACGACCCGCCGGCGCTGGTCGAAACGGTGGCCAAGGTCGAGGAGGTGGAGGCTGGGGCCCGCGGCGATACCGAGGCGCGCGCGCCACGCCTGCTCCTCCACCGCAAGATCACCCCCAGCCGCGGCCAGGGCCGCCTGCTCGCCCTGCAGGCGGCGCCGCTCCTCCGCCGCGACGCGCTGCTGGGTGGCGCGGGCGAGCTCTTCGCGCACCGCCCCAAGCCGCTCCTCCACCGCCGCGCGCGTCCATGCCGCCAGCGGCGCCAGGCGCCCCTCGGCGTAGAGGTCCTGGGCCACCGCGCGTTGCTCGGCGCCGCGGCGCGCGGTCTGTTTGCTCGCCATGAAGTAGGACAAGAGGCCAACGCCTGCCCCGAGGGGCAGGGCGGCGTAGGCGCCGATGACGAAGATCAGGGCGATGCCAGCGACGAGCGCCAGCATGCCGAGGAGGGGGAGCCAACGCGGGAGCGGCGGCCCCCCCTCCGCCACCGCCAGCCAGCGCGCGAGTGCCGACTCGGCCTGGTGCAGGCGCGCCGGCTCCTCGCTCCCCTCCGCCTCCCCCAAGAGGTCGAGACGGGTGGTCACCTCGCGGAGCCGCTGGCGGTGGTCGAGGAGCCGCTCCACTAGCCCCTCGAGCCGCGCCACCTCCGCCGCGTCGAGCTCCCCCGTGCCGCCAATCGCCGCCTCCTCGGCGGCGGCCGCGGCGCGCTCGCCCTCCGCCCGCCGGACCTCGCCCTCCAGCTCGATGAGCGCGCGCGCCGACGCCAGCGCGGCGTTGCCGGCCACCTCGTCCACCGGCCCGCCCGGTAGGGCCGTCGCCGCCGCCCGGGCGCGTAGCCGAGCGAGGTCCGCCTCCACCTCGGCCACCTCCGCGCCGGCCGCCGCCGCCGCGCGGCTGAGCTTGGCAAGCTGGTCGCGCTCCTGGCCAGTGAGGTGGGCCAGGGTGGCGGGAAGGGTGGCGACCCGCGCCCGCGCCGCGGCCACCGCGGCGCGGGCGCGCGCCAGATCGGCAGCGGCGGTGAGGCGATCGAGCCGCTCCTGCGCCGCCAGGGCCCGTGCCCGCGCCTGTTCTAACTCGGGCAGGGCGGCCGCCTCCTCCGCGAGGGCGCGGTGGGTGGCGACGATGCGCGCCCGTGCCTGCTCCGCCGCCTGCAACTCGCGCGCCTCGTGCTGGCCGTGACGCGGCCCGAGGGTCACCCCACGGCGCACGCTACCGAGGTCGTAGCCGCCCGCCATCTCCACCCGGATCGCCTCGCCAATGGCGCGGTCGGCGGTGGCAACCGGGTCGAGGAGGTCGCGCACCCCGAGGGTGTAGCCGCGCGCAAGGTGGGCGGCGGGCAACGCCGGCACCGCGCCCTCCCAATGGCCGCGGCGATCGCGGCAGGTGGCGCGCAGGCGGTGGCCGGCGTGGTCCCACTCCGCCTCCACCTCCACCGCCGCCGCCGCCTGCTCCGGCCACAAGGTGGCGGCGATGGCACGGCACAAAGACGACTTGCCGATGCCGTTCGGCCCCACCACCAGGTTGAGCCCCGGCGCGAACGCCTCCACTTGGAAGGGGGCGTCGATCCCCGGCAGGCGGCGACAATGAAGCGCTGCGAGCCTCATCGCCCCCCCTGCTGGGCGAGAAGTTGCTCCAGAAGACGAACACCGGCGCGCCGCAACAAAGGCCGCGGATCTTCGTCGTCCAGCGGCTCGAGCCCTGGCCACGGCCGCGCCGCCACTTGGGCCAGGGCGGCGCGGGCACGGCCCACCAGCGGGCTCGCCCCGTCGCCGTCGAGGGCGAGGAGGTGGCGGGCCAGCAGCCCCGGCGGGTCATCGCCGCGGGCGAGGGCGGCGAGGTCCACCGCCGGCAGGGCGTCGTCGATGATCCGCTCCACGAAGTAGACCGTGTCGCCACGCACGACGCTGGTGCGGCCCAACGCGTCGCCAGTGGCCAGGGCTCGGATCGCCGCGTGGTCCGGGTGGCTACCCACCAGGCGCAGGCGGCAACCCACCGCGCGCGGCGGCGGCGCCGCGGCGAGGCGGTGGTGGATCGTTTCCAGCGCCCCCACCACCGCCTCTCCCACCGCCTCTTCCAGCCCACCCGCCATGCCCTGCATCTCCGCCACCGCCACCTCCTCCCCCTCCCAGCGCAGGGGGGCGAGGGGGAGGTGGGTCGCCGCCACCCTGGTCCCGTCCACCCCCACCCGCCACGGGCCGTGGGGTCCCAGCTCGCCCGGGTCGAGCCCCATGAGGGAGCCGAGGTAACCGATCGGGCGCGCGCCGCGGAGGGGATCGGGACGGTGGACGTGGCCGAGAAGCCAGCCGTCCACGTCCGCCGCCTCCAAGGCGGTCCGCGCAACCGGGGCGTAGGCGGAGTGGCCGTCCACGTCGCAGTGCAAAAGGCCGATCCGCGACGTGGCCGCGTGGCGCGCCGGCAGACCCCCCGCCAAGGGAGAGGAGGCAACCCGCCGGTCGGGGAAGGACCAGCCGAGGAGCTCGCACCGGTCACCGTGGCCACCGATCTCCGCAACCTCCCAGCGGCCGCCCGCGCCGAGGAGGTGGAAGCCGTCGATGCGCCGCGCCAGGCGCGGCAAGGCCTCCACGTCGTGGTTGCCGGCGACGCCGTAGACCTGGATCCCCGCCGCCACCAGCCGCCGGACCCCCGCCTCCAGGTGGCCGTACGCCTCGAACCGGTCGGCGGCGGTGTCCACCACGTCACCGGCGAGACAGACCGCGTCCACCTCTTGGCGCACCGCCTCCGCCACCGTCGCCCGCCACACCGCCGCCGGGGTCAGCTCGGCCGCCGCCACCCCGTGCTCCGCGAGGAGGTCGGGGAGGGTAGGACGCCGCCCGAGGTGGATGTCGCCCACGGCCAGAAGGGTGACCATGGGCGGGACTATACGGGAGGGACGGAGGTACGAGTAGGAAAACCCCTGAGCGCGGCAGGCTCGGAGGCCGTCGGACCTTGTCCCGATCGACTGCGGCGAGCGCACGCGGCCAGGACTCGTGGGCCAAGGTTCGCGGGCCGTTCTCGTCGCCTCGCCCCACGAGCGCGACGAGCGCGACGAGCGCGACGGGCGCGACGGGCGCGACGGGCGCGACGGGCGCGACGAGCAAGTCTGCATCCGGGACCGCGCCCGCTCGTGCCCGTGACCATCGCCAAGGTCCGCCAGACTCCGAGCCACCCTTCGCCAACCCACCTGATCCTTCGGGAGCGGGGGGAAGCCGCCATCGCCGCGGTTACGGATCTCCCCCATGTCCCTGATCCTTCGGGAGCGGGGGGAAGCCGCCATCGCCGCGGTTACGGATCTCCCCCATGTCCCTGATCCTCCGGGAGCGGGGGGAAGCCGCCATCGCCGCGGTTACGGATCTCCCCCATGTCCCTGATCCTTCGGGAGCGGGGGGAAGCCCCCGCCGGTCGGGGGACCGTAGCGGCGCAGACCTGCGCCACCCAACGGCCACCGGCCGAGGTGCGGGGTCACCGTGCGCGGCTCCCTCCTGGCCCGCGCTCCCTCCCTCCAACCCGCAACTTCTCCACCGCGGCCCCCCCCCGCGGCGGCCGGGACGGGGGATGATGGTTGGGGGTTGGGGGGCTGGTGGGGGCCAGCGGCCGGCGAGGATGGTGACGGTTCTCTCCCCCCATCATCCTCGCCGGCTTGCTGGGCCGACCTTCCCCCCATCCCGCATCCCCAATCCCCCAATCCCCAACCCGGCGGCGGCCGGCCGCCAGGGAGGGGGTTGCACCACGGGGGGCCGCGCCTGGGGTGGCTCGCCCGCGACCACGAAGGGAGCCACGCAGAGGGACTCCCCGACCGCCAGCACCCACCGGTTGCGCGCCGTCTCGGCGCATGGGGCGCCCGCGTTCATGGACAGGAAGCGGCCCATTCTGATAAACAGGCGCGCTTCGCACCATTTGGGTCGCCGACCCCTTCTCCTAACCCCTTCCCGGGCCGCGCGAGCGGTCCACTCTCGCCCTCCACGGGCGAAAGGACAGCGCATGAATCAGCAGGATTCCCAGCCCTCCACTCCCGAAACCGATCGCCGCGCGACCACGCCGGTAGCGGTCGCGACCATCCCAACCCTCGAGTTCCCGGACGTCCCGGATGAGCAGCTCACCACCGAGCAGATGGAGCAGCTCTACGCCCAGACCTTCCAGAACGCGGCCCAGGGGAGCCTGATCCAGGGGACGATCATCAGCGTCGGCAAGGATGAGGTGATCGTCGATGTGGGGTTCAAGTCGGAGGGGGTCCTGTTGATGAAGGAGTTCCGCCGCAGCAACTCGGCGGACATCCAGGTGGGGGACGCGGTCGATCTCTATCTGGAAGAGGTGGAGGACGACAACGGCCAGGTGGTCCTCTCCAAGGAGAAGGCGGACAAGATCAAGATCTGGAACAAGGTGGCGGAGTTCTTCGAGAAGGGGGAGGCCCTCGAAGGGACCCTGGTCAGCCGAATCAAGGGCGGCCTGTCGGTCGATCTCGGCGGTATCCGCGGCTTCCTCCCGGGCTCGCAGGTGGACATCCGGCCGGTGCGTAACCTCGACCGGGTGCTCGGCCAGACCCTGGAGATGAAGGTCATCAAGATGAACCAGGCGCGCGGCAATATCGTCTTGTCGCGCCGCCAGCTCCTCGAGGAGCAGCGCACCGGAATGAAGGAGAAGATCCTCTCCAATATCCAGGAGGGGCAGATCGTCAAGGGGGTGGTGAAGAACCTCACCGACTACGGCGCCTTCGTCGATCTCGGCGGCATCGACGGCCTGCTGCACATCACCGACATCTCCTGGGGGCGCATCGGCCACCCGTCCGAGGTGTTCACCATCGGCGACGCGGTGGAGGTGGTCATCCTCAAGTTCGATCGCGAGCGCGAGCGCGTCTCTCTCGGCTACAAGCAGAAGACCCCAGACCCGTGGGTCGCGGTGGAGCAGAAGTACCGGGTCAACGACCGGGTGAGCGGCAAGGTGGTGTCGATCACCGACTACGGCGCCTTCATCGAGCTGGAGGAGGGGATCGAGGGGCTCGTCCACGTCTCCGAGATGTCGTGGACCCAGCGGGTGAAGCACCCCTCCAAGGTGGTGAACCTCGGCGACGTGGTGGACGCGATGGTGCTGAACATCGACGCCGCCAACAAGCGCATCTCCCTTGGCATCAAGCAGGTCGAGGCGAACCCGTGGGACTCCATCGAGGAGCGCTACCCGGTGGGTTCGCGGATCAGCGGCACGGTGCGCAACATCACCGACTTCGGCGTCTTCATCGGCCTGGAGGAGGGGATCGACGGCCTCGTCCACATCTCCGATTTGTCGTGGACCGAGCACGTGAAGCACCCGTCCGAGCTGCTCAGCAAGGGCGACGAGGTGGAGGCCGTGGTGATCGCCATCGACAAGGAGAAGGAGCGCATCTCCCTCGGCATCAAGCAGATCCAAGAGGACCCGTGGCAGCAGGTGGCGGGCAACATCTCCATCGGCTCGGTGGTCGATGGGACGGTGACCAAGATCACCGAGTTCGGCGCCTTCGTCGACCTGGGCAACGACGTCGACTCCCTGATCCACATCTCCGAGATCTCTACCGAGCAGATCCGCTCGGTCTCCGACGTCCTCAAGGTGGGCGACAAGGTCCACGCCCAGGTGATCAAGTTCGACCCGGCCCAGCACAAGATCGGCCTCTCCATGCGCGCCCTCCAAAACCAGGAGGAGCGCGAGCAGGTGGAGCGCTACATGGAGCATGAAACCATGCCCGAGACCGCCATGGGCGCGGCGCTGTTGGAGAAGCTGCGCGCCCAGCAGGAAGAGGGCGAGTAAGGCGGTAGCCCCTACCCCCCCTCGCCGTTGGGGAAACGTACCGGCGGGGGGGGGGCGACTGAGAGGGGGCGGGATGCGCTTGCGGAGCCGGTCGCAGACCGTTTCACCCCGGCGCTAACAAGCCGCCGTTGCAATCGGCCGCAGGACCACGCGACGGGCTCCTGGGGGCCACTCCGATCCACCCCCCCCGCGCGGGCTCAGCCACCCCTCCTCCTGGGGGCTCAAGAGGGTGGTGCGGGAGGGGCGGCGCATCGGGCTGGCGCACCACCCGCTGAAGCGGGGTGCAGGGTGGGTTGGGGGGAGCGGTTCACACGCGCGCCCGCATCGGTTTGCCGCACCCCTTGCTCTGCGGTTCCGTGTGCGCCGCCTTGCCGGCCCACTCCCATGGAGCGAGAAACCCCGAAGGGGTCGAGCCTTTGCCGTGGTTCGTGGCGGCGTCGTTGCTAGCTCCCCATCGAGCGACAAGCCCCGAAGGGGTCGAACGGGTCAGGAGCGCTCGGCCGCCTCGCCCTCGCGCACCCCGGCCCTGACTCCTTCGCTCTCGGCCACCGTGTGCTGGAGCGCAGCAGCGCAAGCTCCAACCCGTGGCTCCGACCGGCGCCTACGGGTGGGGGGCTCGCCGCACGGCGCCAGTCCGGCCTCGCTCCCCCCGCGTCGCGCCACGATCGCCAACCTCCGACCGGCACCTCGCGACCCGCGCCGACTAGCGGGGGTGGGGCTCGTCGTCGCCTTCCAGGACCACCGCCCGCAACCGTTTTGCCGCCGCCTCCGGGCTGATCGTGTTGATGAACAGGCCGGAGCCCAACTCGAAGCCGCTCGGGATGGTGGAGCGCGGGCAGATCTCCAGGTGGTAGTGGTAGCTGGCCGCGTGCGGGGTGTAGCGCGGTCCGGGCGGCCGGGCGTGGAGGAAGAGGTTGTACTGGACGCCGCCCACCACCGCCTCCAGGCGCGCCATGGTACGCCGCACCACCCGGGCGAGGTCGGCAAGGTCTCCGTCGCTGGCCGCCACAAAGTCGCTGGCGTGGTCGAGGGGGAGGATGTGGACCTCCCACTCGTAGCGGCTGGCGAACGGCTTGATGGCGATGAACCGCTCCCCCCGCTCGACCACGTACTGGCCAACGTGAATGTGGCGCACCACCTCGCCCGAGCGGCGGTCGTAGAGGGTCGCCTCGAAGGTGAGCGCCTCGTCGAGCAGGGTGCAAAAGACGCAGTGGCCACTCTTCTCGTAGTACGCCCGGCTGTGGTGGAGCTCGTCCGCCACGTTCTTCGGCACCACCGGCAAGGCGACGATCTGGCTGTGGGTGTGGCCCATGCTCGCCCCGGCGGCCGGGCCGAAGTTCTTGAACACGAGGACGTAGCGTAACCGCGCGTCGCCGGCGTAGAGCTGGCCAACGCGCAGCCGGTAGGCGGCGAACAGGGTCGCCAGGTGGCTCTCGGCCATCTCGTGGAGGCAGATCCCGTGGTGCGGATGGTCGATGATCACCTCGTGGCGACCGTAGCCGTCGATGGCGTGCTGGAGGCCAAAGGTGAGGCCGGCCACCCCCCCCGCGTCATCGACCACCGGGTAGAGGTTGCGCACGATGCGGATCGCCCACGGGCCGGTGGCGGGCAGGCGGGCGATCTCCGGCGGCGTCTGCGCCTCGTTGCCGGTGCAAAAGGCACAGGCGGCCAGGTGGTCGCGCCGATCGCGCGGGGCGGGTTCCTCAGCGCGCCTGGGGCGCATGTTGCGCGCGGTGGAGACGAGGACCGAGTCGGTCGGGACGATCGGGTCGATGCGGATCTCGCGCACCCCGCGATCGGCACTCTCTTCCATGGGATGATCGGCGGACATGGGGCGATCGGCGGGCTCGCCCTGGCGCTACGCCGTCTCCTTGTGCCGGCGCCCCTCCAATAGCCCGTCGAGGAGCATCAGGCCAATGCCGGTGGTGATCGCCGCATCCGCGAGGTTGAAGGCGGGCCAGTGGTGGCCGTGCCAAGAGCAGTCGAGGAAGTCAATCACGTAGCCAAGGCGAATCCGGTCGATGACGTTGCCGATCGCGCCACCGAGGACCAGGGCGAGGGCGTTGCGCAAAAGGGTCTGCTCCGGCCGCGAGTGGGCGTAGTAGAGAGCCAGCAGGACCACCGCCACCGCCGCCAGACCGAGAAAGAGCGGCAGCCGCCACCACTGGTTGTGACCGGCGAGGATGCCAAAGACCGCGCCCCGGTTCTGGATGTAGGTGAAGGCGAACCAGCCGGGGAGCAGGTCGTGCGACTGATAGAGGACCATCTGCCGCACCACCAAAACCTTCGTCCACTGATCCAGCCAGACCACCAGGGGCGACAGGGCGAGGAGGGGGGCGAAACGGGACGCCATGGTGGCCTGACCGGGGAGAGCCATCACCCCCCCCCACCTCCGCCACGCACCACCGCCGCGCAGCGGGAACAGAGGCCCGGGTGGCCGGCTTGGCTACCCACCTCGGGCAGGATCTGCCAGCAGCGGTCGCACTTCTCGCCCGCGGCGGCCACCACCGCCACCGCCACCCGCGGCTCGCCCGCCTCGACCGCCAGACCGGCGGGGATCTCGGCGAGGGAAGCCACTCGCGCCTGGGAGACGATGCACAGGGTGGCGAGCTGGTGGTCGTAGGCGCGCAGCAAGGCGAGGGTATCGCCCTCCGCGTAGAGGGTGACCGCCGCCTCCAGGCCACCGCCAATCACCTTCGCCGCCCGCGCCCGCTCCAGCGCCGCGAGGAGCTGGCCACGCACCGCCCGCAGCCCCTCCCAGCGGCTCGCCAGCTCCGGGTCGAAGGGGGAGGCTTCAGCGAAGCGGGCGAGGTGGACCGACTCCTCCCGTCCGGCCACCGCCGGCAGGTACTCCCACGCCTCGTCGGCGGTGAAGCAAAGGATTGGGGCGAGCAGGCGGATAAGTGTTTCGGCAATCTTCCACACCGCGGTCTGGGCCGAGCGGCGGCGCGGCGCGGCGGCCGCCTCGGTGTACAGACAGTCCTTGAGGATATCGAGGTAGAAGCCGGAGAGATCCGTGATGCAGTAGGTGTGGAGCGTGTGGTAGACGGCGTGGAGCTGGTAGCTGTCGTACGCCTGGCGGACCCGCTCGCTCACCCCCGCGAGCTGGTGCAAGGCGTAGCGGTCGAGCTCTTCCATCTGGTCGTTCGCGACCGCGTCGCGGCCC
This sequence comes from Nitrospirae bacterium CG2_30_70_394, assembly GCA_001873295.1. Lineage (GTDB taxonomy): Bacteria > CG2-30-53-67 > CG2-30-53-67 > CG2-30-70-394 > CG2-30-70-394 > CG2-30-70-394. The sequence continues at coordinate 14,850 of MNYW01000158.1, forward strand.
GGGTCGAAGTCCGCGAGGTTGCCGAGGAGAAAGCGCAGGGTGTTGCGGATCCGCCGGTAGCCATCGCCGAGCCGCTTGAGGATCTCGGGCGAGAGGCGCAGATCATCAGAGAAGTCCTCCGAGGCGACCCACAGGCGCAGGAGGTCGGCGCCGTTCGGCTTGATGATCTCCTCCGGGGCGATGACGTTGCCCTCCGACTTGGACATCTTCCGCCCCTCGCCGTCGACCACGAAGCCGTGGGTGAGGACCGCCCGGTACGGCACCTCCCGTCCCGCGGCCAGCGCCGCGAGGAGCGACGAGTGGAACCAGCCACGGTGCTGGTCGCTGCCTTCCAAATAGAGGTCGGCGGGGTGGGTGAGCCCGCCGGTGGCAAGCAAGACCGCCGCGTGGCTGACCCCCGAGTCGAACCAGACATCGAGGATGTCGTGCTCCGGGGCGAGGTCGGTCGAACCGCAGGCGGGACAGCAGGCACCCTCGCCGAGCCAGTCGGTGAGCGGGTGGGTATACCAGCAGTCCGCCCCCTCCTGCTCCGCCGCGTCGGCGACCCGCTCGGCGGCGCCCGCGTCGGTGAACGGCACGCCGCACCCCCGGCAGTGGAAGGCGATGACCGGCACCCCCCACTGGCGCTGGCGAGAGATGCACCAATCGGGACGGTTCTCCACCATCGCGTAGATCCGGTTGCGCCCCCAAGCGGGAATCCACTGGACCGCCTCGATCGCCGCCAGGGCGCGCGCCCGCAGCGCCCCCGCCTCCATGGCAATGAACCACTGGGGAGTGGCGCGAAAAATCACCGGCTTTTTGCACCGCCAGCAGTGCGGATAGCTGTGCGTGATGTCGAGGTGGGCGAGCAGCGCCCCGGCCGCGGCGACCATCGCCACCACCTTCGGGTTCGCCGCGAAGACCGCCTCGCCGGCCAGGGGTGGACCCACCTCGGCGGTGAACCGGCCGTGGTCGTCCACCGGCGCGTACACCTCCAAACCGTGCGCCTGCCCCGCCGCGTAGTCCTCCTGGCCGTGGCCCGGGGCGGTGTGCACCAGGCCGGTGCCGGCGTCGAGGGTGACGTGGTCGCCGGGGATCACCGGGTGGCGCCCGCCGGTGAGGGGGTGGGTGTAGGTAAGCCCGGTGAGGTCGTGGCCGCGGTAGTGGCCAAGAAGCTCCGGCTCCGACCACCCCACCACCCCGGCCACCGCTTGCAGGAGGGAGGCCGCCACCAGATACGTGGCCTCGCCCACGCGCACCACCACGTAGTCGATCTCCGGGTGGACGCAGACCGCGCGGTTCGCCGGCAGGGTCCACGGGGTGGTGGTCCAGATGATGGCCGCCAGGGGAAGGTCGGGAAGCGCCGGGTCCAGCGCCCGCGCCCCACCCACCACCGGGAAGGCAACGTAGATCGACGGCGAGGTGTGGTCGGCGTACTCCACCTCCGCCTCGGCCAGGGCGGTGACGCAGGTGGCGCACCAGTGGACCGGCTTGCGGCCGTGGTAGACGTGGCCGTTGCGGATCATCCGCGCAAACTCGCGGACGATGGTCGCCTCGTAGTGCGGGTCCATGGTGAGGTAGGGACGATCCCACCGGCCGAGGACCCCGAGGCGGCGGAACTCGTCGCGCTGGATGGCGACGAAGCGGGTGGCGTAGTCGCGGCACGCCTGGCGAAAGGCGAGCACATCCAGCTCGCGCTTGCGGCTCCCGAGCTCCTTGTCCACCTGCCGCTCGATGGGCAGACCGTGGCAATCCCAGCCGGGCACAAAGATGGCGCGCCGCCCCTCCATGGTGCGCACCTTGAGGATGATGTCCTTCAGCACCTTGTTCAGGGCGTGGCCCATGTGCAGGTGGCCGTTGGCGTAGGGCGGGCCGTCGTGGAGGGTGAACGACGGGGCAGAGGCGCGCGCCCGCTCGATCTGCCCGGCGAGGTCCATCGCCGCCCACCGCGCCAGCCGCTCCGGCTCCCGCTGCGCCAGGTTCGCCTTCATGGGGAAGGCGGTCTGCGGAAGATTCAGCGTCGCCTTGTAGATGGACTCGGCCATGGGGCTAACGGGAGAGGGAATAGGGGGTGGGGGGTAGGGAATAGGGCTGGATGGCCGCAGTCGCGGTGGAGCGGGATTGTTCGCGCTCCTCCCCCATGGCCCAGGTGTCACGCCTCTCGTCTCTCCGTCCCATGGTCTGTCGATCCCAATCGCGATCCCGATTTCGCTTGGCCTGAACGTCACCTTCGCCGGCCCGCGGGAGGGCGGTCCCGGGCCCCTCGCCCCGGCCACGAAGAGCGCGAAGGTTTATGCAACGGGCCGGGCGCCGCAAGGGTTGCCCCTTCCACCCACCTGGTGGCCGCGGCAATCTCCCTCCCCCATGGGCCGGCTCCTCCCACTTCTGGTCGCCGCGACCCTCCTTGCCGCCGCACCCACGCCCCTCGACCCGGCGGCGGCGATCGAGGTGGAGGCGGTGGTCCCGATCGTCAACGGCGACGCCGAGGCGGCGCGCAGCCAGGCCCTCGACCGCCTCTTTAGCGAGGCGGTGGCGGTCGCCGCCGAGGACGAGGCGGGGGTGGGCACGCTCACCGATCGACCGGCGCTCGCCCAGCGGTTACGCACTCAGGCCCGCGACTACGTGGAGGCGTACCAGCTCCTCGCCGATGGCTACCGCCTCAGCGGGGACGAGAAGGCGACGGGGGTGGGCGCGGCCGGAACCACCGCCCTCCCGGACCTCCCACCCCCCGGCGCGCCCGGCGCCGTGGCGCCGGCACCCACCGCCATCCCGGCCCCACCCCTCACCACCCTCCCCAACGACCATTACCTCTTGCGCCTGCGCGCCTGGGTCGACCGCCCCAAACTGCGCACCGCCCTCAGCCTCGGACCCCGGGCCGCCATCGATCTCACCCTCGACCTGCACGGGGCCGAGGCGTTCGCGGATCCGACGCGGCTCGACCCTTTGCGCGCCCGCCTCACCTCCGCGATACGCGCCGGTGGGTGGAAGACCGGCGACGGGGAGGCTCCCCACCACCTCCAGGTGGAGGCCACCTCCGACCTCTCCCAGGCGAGTGATGGGCGACAGCAGATCGCCGTCTTGCTCACCGGCCGCCTGCAGGGCGAGGGGGCGACGGTGAAGGCGCTCCTCCAGGGGCGCGGCAGCTCCATCATCTCCAACCTCGACTTCGCCTGGGGCGAGGCGGAGGAGCAGGCGGTCACCGACCTCGTTGCCCACCTCTCCCCCCTCCTGCGGCCGAGCCACGCCGCGCCGAACGACCGGTGGATCACCGTCACCCTCGCGCCCCTGCCGAGCTACGGCGCCGGCATCGACCTCGCCGAGTTGATCCGGGCGCGCGTCGCCGGCGTCACCGAGGTCCAGCGCGACGCCTATACCGACCGCACCCTGCACCTGCGGCTTCGCACCACCAGCGACGCCGTCACCCTCGCCGCGGCGATCAGTGCCCTCCCCTGGCGTGACTTCACCCTCCACGCCGCCCCCCGCACCCCCACCGAGGTGGCGGTCGAGGTGCAACGGTTCTGAGCGACGGCCCACGGTAGCCGGCAAGATTGTTCGGGGAATCGCCCCCGTCATCCTCGCCGGCCCACAGGGCGGCGCGTGCGGAATGGGGGATGGAGGTTGAGGATTGGGGGGCTGGTGGGGGCCGCTGGCCGGCGAGGATTGTGGCGGCTCTCTCCCCTCGTCATCCTCGCCGACCCACAGGGTTGACCTTCCCCCCCATCTCCCAATCCCCAACGGCGGCCGGCGGCGGCCGGTGGCCCGCCCCCGCCGCCCCATTTGTGATTCACCCGCCACCGGTCGATGAGATCCGTCTATGCGACTCCCCAACCACAAGACCAAGATCGTCGCCACCCTCGGCCCCGCGAGCCGCTCGGCCACCACCCTCCAGCGGCTCCTACGCGCCGGGGTGGCGGTGTGCCGCATCAACCTCTCCCACGGCACCGAGGCGGAGCACCGCGACACGGTCACGATGATCCGCCGGGTGGCGGAGGAGCTGGGGCGGCCGGTGGCGATCCTCATGGACCTGCCCGGGCCGAAGATCCGCATTGGCCAGCTCGTCGAGCCAACGATCACCCTGCGCCGCGGCCAGGCGCTGCTCCTGCACGTCGGCCGGCGGGCGGGCGACGGCGACCACCTCTACACCCCGTGCGCGCCGCTGTTGCGCGCCCTCAAACGCGGCCACCACCTCTACCTCGCCGACGGCACCATCCAGATGCAGGTGGAGATGGCGGACGGGGTGACCGCCCGCTGCCGGGTCACGGTCGGCGGCGTGCTGCGCCCGGGCAAGGGGATCTCGGCCCCCGGCGTTGATCTCAACATGGCGACGATCACCGCTCGCGACCGCGCCCTCGTGCGCCTCGCCGTCGACTGCGGCGCCGACATGGTCTCCGTCTCCTTCGTGCGCGCGGCCGCGGACATCCTGCAGGTCCAGCGCCTCCTGCGCCGCGCCGGCTCGCGCGCCCTGGTGATCGCCAAGATCGAGCGCGGCGAGGCGGTGGAGGCGATCGACTCCATCCTCGCGGCGGCGGACGGAATGATGGTGGCGCGTGGCGACCTCGGGGTGGAGACCCCGATCGCCGGCGTCCCGATGCTCCAGAAGCGGCTCATCGCCGCCGCCAATCAGGCGGGCAAGCCGGTGATCACCGCCACCCAGATGCTCGACTCGATGGTCGCCAACCCGCGCCCGACGCGCGCCGAGGTGGCGGACATCGCCAACGCCATCCTCGACGGCACCGACGCGGTGATGCTCTCCGACGAGACCGCGGTGGGCCACTACCCGGTGGAGGCGGTGCGCACCATGGCGGCGGTGGCGGAGCAGACCGAGGCGTCGATGGGCAACGACCTGCCCCACCGCCGGCTCAGCGACCTGGCCGAGGCCACGGTGACCGAGGCGATCTCCCGCTCGGTGGCCCAGGCGGCCGGGCTGCTGGCGGTGCGCGCGGTCCTCGCCCCGACCCACTCCGGTCAGACCGCCCGCTCGATTGCCCGCGAGCGGCCCGGGGCGTGGATCTATTCCTTCTCCACCGACCCGCAGGTGGCCAACGCCCTCATGCTCTCGTACGGCGTCTGGCCCTTCCATCGCGGCGAGTCGGCGATCGACCCGAACGAGCTCATCCCGCCGCTGCTCGCCGCCCGCCTGCTCGCCCGCGGTGACCGGGTGATCCTCACCTGGGGACGCGCGGCGGGGAAGAGCGGCGAGACCTACGCGATGCGCGTGGAGCGGGTGTAGGGATCGCGCAAGAGGCCACCGCCCGCCTGGACCGCACGGAACATTACCGCCCCGGAGCTTGATTCCCCTGGACCATCTCCGCCTAATCCCCACCCCAGCGTCGTCTCGCGAACCCGAGGTTTGGTGACCCCAACCCCACGCGCCTGACCCGGCGGGCCCCATGCCCGCCCCTCCCGGCGGCCCACCGGTCGCCACCTGCGGCAGTTCCCATGCCCAAGCCCCCTCCTCCACCGCTCACCATCGGGGTCGACATCGGCGGCACCCACGTCCGCCTCTTGTTGGTGGCCGACGACGGGCAGGTGGTCAACCGCGCCCACCTGCCCGCGATCGCCGGTGATCCCACCGAGGTGGTGCGGCCGGTGAGTGTGCAGGTGAACCGCTGGCGCGGCGCCTATCCGCACATCTTCCGCCTCGGCGTCGCCTGCGCCGGCTGGGTCGACGCGGACGGCCGGCGGGTCCACCAGTCGCCCAACCTCGGCTGGCACGACGTGCGCCTCGCCGACCTGCTGGAGACCCTCTGCCGCCTGCCGGTGCGGGTGGAGAACGACGTCAACGCGGCGCTCTTGGGCGAACACGCCGCCGGTGCCGCGCTCGGCCAGCGCAACTGCGTCGCGGTCTTCCTCGGCACCGGCGTCGGCGGCGGGGTCATCACCGATGGCCACCTGATGCGCGGCGCCAAGGGGGCGGCGGCGGAGGTCGGCCACCACGTGCTGGACCCGAACGGCCCCCTATGCACCTGCGGCCGCCACGGCTGCTGGGAGGCGTACAGCGGCGGCGCCGGTATGGTGAACCGGGCGCGCGAGGCAATCGCCGCCGGCGAAAAGAGCTCCCTCGCCAGCCTGCCCGCGGTGACCACCGCCGAGATTATGGCCGCCGCCACTGCGGGCGATGCGCTGGCGAAACGAATCTGGGGCGAGGCGTGCCGCCGCTCGATCCAGGGGATGGTCAACCTCGCGGTCCTCTTCGACCCCGAGGTCATGGTGGTCGGCGGCGGGGTGGTCGCCGCCAACCCCACCCTCCTCGCCTGCATCAAGGACGGCATGGATCAGGAGCCTCCGTTCGCCGGCCTGACCGACGTCCACCTTGTCCCCGCCGCCCTCGGCGACGACGCCGCCGCCCTTGGCGTCGCCCTCACCACCGGCGTCTGACCTCTTTCCGAACTCACCCGCCCATCGCCCTGGTTGGATCGCTGAACGCGCAGCGCACACCGCTTTCCACGAGGTCTTTTCCATGCTCACCCTCGATCTCACCAACGCCACCGCCGCCCTCGTCGCCACCGACTTCGACGCCCTGTGCGACCGAATCCCCGAGGTCCACGCCCGCATCGAGTCGGGCTCCGACCCGCGCCCGGGGAGCGCCTACCTCGGCTGGCGTCACCTCCCCGAGACCCTCGACCCGGCAGAGTTCGCCCGCCAGATCGACTGTGCCGCCCGCCTGCGGGAAGTGGCGCCGCGCTGCGTGGTGGCGGGGATCGGCGGCTCCTACCTCGGCGCCAAGGCGACGATCGACGCCCTCGGCAGCGACCAGACCATCCGCTTCGCCGGCCACCACGTGGACCCGGAGGCGGTGGCCGAGCTGCTCGCCGAGATCGACGACGGCGACTTCACCGTGGTGGTGATCTCCAAGTCCGGCACCACCACCGAGACCGCGGTCGCCTTCCGCCTCCTGCGCGAGCTTCTGGTCCGCCGCCACGGTGCACGCAAGGCGGCGGAGCGGATCGTCGCGATCACCGACCCGGAGGGTGGCGCCCTGCGCCGGCTGGCGGGGGCCGAGGGGTACGAGAGCTTCGCCATCCCGCCCGACGTGGGCGGCCGCTTCTCCGTCCTCACCCCGGTGGGGCTCCTGCCCATCGCGATCGCCGGCATCGACATCGACGGCCTGGTGGCCGGCGCGGCGGCGGTGATGCGCCAGGCCGCCCCGTCGCCCGACTACGCCCCGTACCGCTACGCCGCGGCGCGCACCGCGCTGCACCAGGCGGGCAAGCGGATCGAGGTCCTCGCCACCCAGTCGGTACGCCTGGCCGGGGTCGGCGAGTGGTGGAAGCAGCTCTTCGGCGAAAGCGAGGGCAAAGAGGCGAGCGGCCTGTTTCCGGCGAGCGTCCAGTACACCACCGACCTCCACTCCCTCGGCCAATGGCTGCAAGAGGGGCCGCGCGAGGTGATCGAAACCTTCCTGGCGGTGGAGAGCCCGGTGGCCGACCCCGCCATCCCCGCGGGCGGCGACGACGGCGACGGCCTCACCTACCTCGCCGGCCGGCCGCTCTCCGAGGTGAACCAGGCGGCCCTCGCCGCCACCCGCTTTGCCCACCTCACCGGCGGCATCCCCAACATGCTGATCCGCGCCGGCCGCCGCGACGCGCCCCACCTCGGCGCTCTGTATGCCTTCTTCGAGCGCGCGGTGGCGATGAGCGGCTACCTCCTCGGCGTCGACCCCTTCACCCAGCCCGGAGTCGAGCAATACAAGCAGGCGATGTTCGCCCTCCTCGGCAAACCGGGGACGCGCTTCGCCGCCGCCGGCCAGTGGCAGCAATACCAAGAGCGGCCCACGGTGGCCCTCGAGGTGGCGGTGGACACCGCCGACCCCGCCCGCCGCTAGGAGCGCGACGTCACATAGTTGGGGTCAGGCCTTTACTTTATACTTCCGGTCCAACACCGGACTCCGATGCGCCACGCTCAAGTATAAAGTAAAGACCTGACCCCAATCCGATCCGCGATCCGTGACCCGATCCGATCCGTGGTGCGAAGGAAGGGGAAGATGGTTTTTCGATCGCGCCGCGCATGAACCCCCAGGGGCGCGCATGGTGGACGCACACACACACGACCCCTGCGGTGATGTTGGCGATCGGCTCCACCTGGAGCGCACCACGGCGGCGACGGTGTACACCCCCCCGCGTCCATCCGCGTGGCTGCGCGTCCATCCGCGGCCAGCTCTTTCCCGGACCCGGCAACCGCGGCCAGGCGGAAGCCCTTGGCCCCCGGCCACGATCGCGAAGGTCCGACACGTTTCTCGGCCCACTTACCCGGCCTCTTATCCTGATCCGCTACCTTCCGTTAAGATGGCGGCCGGGAGGAAGGATTCCGCGCGTAACCCGATGGTGGAGGCACTGCAATGGCACACGTACTTGCCCTGTCAATCCGTGACTACTGCTACGAAGAACGGCGTAAGGATCACACCTGCTCGATCCTCTCCACCCTCGTCGCGAAGAGCGAGACCGGGATCGAGGGGACCTACAACGAAACCCTCGAGGCAAACCGTGACCTCGTGAAGGCGCGCCTGCAGCACGAGCTGGCGCGCAAGGAGTTCGACGGAATCTTCGTCTGCGGCGCGATCGGCATCGCCCCCAACGACTTTATGCCCGAGCTCCTCTTCGAAATCTGTGACAAGCACCTCTTCTTCCTCGCCTACGAGATGTGGCGCGCCATCCGCAAGAGCAGCCCGGTTGGCCCCCTCATCCGGCCGCGCGCCGGGATCGCCAACAAGACCCTCGTGCTCGCCCTGCCCGGCGGCCCCAAGGCCGCGAAAGTGGCCATGGAGGCGGTCCTCCCCTGGCTACCGGTCACCATGGCGTGGGCCAAGGAAGAGAACCCCTTCTGCCCGCCTGACTCCGACTGGTTCGATTGGATCTGACGGTTTGCCGGGCGCGGAAACCGTGGGCGCGGCGCGCCCGGTGGATGGCCCACGGCCAGAGTCGGTGGTGAGCGAAGAGCCAGTTGGACCTTGCCCACCCCCGGAAAGAAGGGGGGCGCGAGTCCGCCGTACCCGTCTGTCGTGGTGCATCGTGGAGGGAGACCCACGAAGCAGAGCTGGATCCAGGCCGCAAACTGTTCCCCGCGGTAGCTCGGGCCAAGATCCGACACGCTCCTAGCCCACCCGGCCCACCCGCGCGTGGGAAGATCGCGCCTCCCCTCCCGGCCCACCCCATGGCCTCCGCCACCCTCCACCCCGCCCTCGCCCGCTGCGGTTGGCTGCCGCCCCCAGGCAGCCGCGTCCTCGTTGCCCTCTCCGGCGGCGTCGACAGCGCGGTGGCCGCGGCCCTTCTCACCACCGCCGGCTACGAGGTCATCGCCGCGACCATGAAGACCTGGGACGAGTACCGCGATCGCGGCGAGGTCGACCCCAGGCGCGCCGAGCGCGGCTGTTGCTCGATGGCGGCGGTCGCCGACTGCCTCGCCATCTGCGACGTGCTCCACCTCCCGTACCACCTCCTCGACCTCCAAGAACCCTTCCGCGCCGCGGTGGTCACCCCGTTCATCGCCGCCTACGGCGCGGGTCGCACCCCGTCGCCGTGCGTGCCGTGCAACGCCGAGCTCAAGTTCGGCCGCCTGTTGGAGGAGGCGGACCGCCTCGCCTGCGCCGCCATCGCCACCGGCCACTACGCCCGCCGGGTCGGCGATGCGGAGCCGGCCCTGTGGCGTGGCGTCGATGCCAGCCGCGACCAGGCGTACTACCTCGCCACCCTCCGCCCCGCCGCCCTCGCCCGCGCCTGCTTCCCCCTCGGCGCGATCACCAAGGCAGCAACCCGCGCCCTCGCCCGGGAGCTGAAGCTGCCGGTGGCGGAGAAGGGGGAGAGCCGCGAGATCTGCTTCGTCCACGACGACTACCGCCACTTCCTCGCCCGCGCCGGCGGTCCCGGCGGCGAGCCCGGCTTGATGGTGGATACGACAGGCCGGGTGGTGGGCCGCCACACGGGGATCCGCGACTACACCCTTGGCCAGCGCCGCCACCTCGGGATCGCCGCCGCCGCGCCTTACTACGTGGTCGCCCTGCGCCCCGCGACCAACGAGGTGGTGGTCGGCCCGGCCGCTTGTCTCGACCACCGGAAGATCGAGGTCGAGGCGATGAACTGGCTCGCCCCGCTCCCCGCAAACGGCCACTGCACCGCCCAGATCCGCGCCACCGCCCCGGCCACCGCCGCCACCTGCGAGGCCCACGGCGACCGGTTGCGCCTCACCTTCGCCACCCCAGTCCGCGCCCCCGCCCCCGGCCAAACCGTCGCCCTGTTCACCGGCGACCGACTGTTGGGCGGCGGAACCCTGGCGCGGGTGGTCGAGTAGCAAGATCGGGGCGCCGATCGCCCCCCCTTGCGCTCCCCGGCCAGAGGCCCGGGCGTCGGCCCTGCGCGGGTGGCCGACGGACGACTCGCCCTCGCCGGCCCCGATCGCCCGCGCGCCGCCGGTGGGGAAAACAAACTGCTAACTGGAGACTGTTGACCGCCGTGCCCATCTCCGCCGCGATCTCCGCCGCGCGCTGCGAGGCGCCGCCGCGGTCGAGGTCGCGGACTCCCGCGAGGATCACCATGGGCCGGCGCAGGAGCGCCACCCCCTGGGAGGCGGTGTTGGCGGCGACCTCCACCAGATCGCTCGCGACGACGGCGTCGTCCACCCGCTCCCGGCCGAGGGTCGGGCCACGCGAGAGGAGGTCCTGGCAATCGAACAGGTCGCGCTGGAGCCGCTGTGCCGTCGCAACGAAGAGCCCCAACCGGTAGCGTGGCGCCGGCCGTTGGGGAGGAGGGCGACGGTCGGCCTGGCCGGGTCGAGGCCGTAGGCGGCGAGGGACTCGGGCCGTGCGCGGGTCACCCGCACCTCGCCGGCGAGGGGGTGGCCGATGGAGTCCACCGCCAGGCCGGTGTTGTCATCGAGGGCGGGCTCGAAATGGAAAGAGCCCGGCCGCGCGCGGCCGGCGGGGCGGTGGTATCCTGCGCGTCTTTCGCGGACCACCGGCCTCTTTCGATCGCCCCCCTCCCGGCCACCGACCGCCCTCCTTTCCCCCTTCTCCTCCGCGGCGTAACGCGCACCTTCCATGGCCTCCATCCCCGACCTCGTGGCCCGTGCGGCCGGCGGTGAACGGCTGGTGGTGGTGACCGCCTACGACTTTCCCGGGGCGCGGTTCGCGCAGGCGGCGGGGGTGGATGCGATCATGGTGGGCGACTCCCTGGGGGTGGTGGTCCAGGGGCGGCCGAACACGCTGGGGGTCACCCTCGACCAGATGGTCTACCACTGCGAGATGGTCTCCCGCGCGGCGCCGGAGGCGGTGGTGATCGGTGATCTCCCGTTCATGAGCTACCAGGTGAGCGCCGCTTCGGCGGTCGCCGCGGCCGGCCGGCTGGTGAAGGAGGGGGGGGCCACCACGGTGAAGCTGGAGGGGGGCGAACGGATGGCGGCGCAGATCGCGGCGATCGTGCGCGCCGACATCCCGGTGATGGGCCACATCGGCCTCACCCCCCAGTCGATCCACCGCCTCGGCGGCTACCGGGTGCAGCGCGACCGCGACCGCCTCCTCGCCGACGCGGCGGCGGTGGAAGCGGCGGGGGCGTGGGCGGTGGTGCTGGAGTGCGTGGAAAGCGACCTTGCCGCGGCGATCACCGGCCAGCTCACCATCCCCACCATCGGCATCGGCGCGGGGGGGGCGTGCGCCGGCCAGGTCCTCGTCTACCACGACCTCCTCGGCCTCTACGACGGCCGGCCAATGCGCTTCGTGAAGCGGTACGCAAATCTCGGGGAGGCGACGGTGGCCGCCCTCTCCAGCTTTGCAGCGGAGGTCCGGGCGGGTACCTTCCCCGGTCCGGAACACGGCTTTGGTGGCAAGACGCAGCCACCCGAAAGGAGCAGGTGATGCTGGCCATCGGCGCCGACCACGGCGGTGTGCATTTGAAGGAGGTGGTGATCCACGCCTTGCAGGTGCACCACGTCCCGTTCGTCGACGTGGGGACCAACGGCGAGGAGTCGGTGGACTATCCGGACTTCGCCGCGAAGGTGGCGAGTGGGGTCGCCAACGGCGACTTTGATCGCGGCATCCTCATCTGCGGCACCGGCATTGGCATGTCGATCGCCGCCAACAAGTTCTACGGCGTGCGCGCGGCCCTGTGCCACAACACCTACACCGCACGCATGTCGCGCGCCCACAACGACGCCAACATCCTGGTCCTCGGCGAGCGGGTTACCGGCGTCGGGGTGGCGGAAGAGATCGTCAACATCTGGCTGGAGACCCCCTTCGAGGGCGGCCGCCACGCCCGGCGGCTTTCGAAGCTCCACGTTCACGAGAATTCTGAAAACCAGAAGGTGGCTGCCCCTGGAGGCGGCCACCCGGAGGAGAACAGGCATGAGTGAGTCCACCACGCGCTACCCGGCGGTGGCCGCCGTCGACCCCGAGGTCGCCACGGCCCTGGACGCGGAGCGGCTCCGGGAAAACGAGTCGCTGGTCCTCATCGCGAGCGAGAACTACTGCTCCGCAGCGGTCCTCGCCGCCCAGGGGTCGCTGCTCACCAACAAGTACGCCGAGGGCTACCCGGGCAAGCGGTACTACGCCGGCTGCGAGAATGCCGACACGGTGGAGCGACTGGCGATCGAGCGGGCGAAGGCGCTCTTTGGCGTCGACCACGCGAACGTCCAGCCCCACTCGGGGAGTTCGGCGAACATGACCGCCTACCTCGCGGTCCTCAAGCCCGGTGACAAGATCCTCGGCATGGCCCTGGCGCACGGCGGCCACCTCACCCACGGCGCCAAGGTCTCCTTCTCCGGCAAGATCTTCTCCTCCTTCTCCTACGGGGTGAGCCGGGAGAGCGGGACCATCGACATGGACGAGGTGGCCCGCATCGCCGCGATCGTGAAGCCGAAGATGATCGTCACCGGCGCCTCCGCCTACCCGCGCTTCTTCGATTGGCAGGGGTTCCGCGACATCGCCAACGAGCACAAGGCGTACCTGATGGCGGACATCGCCCACATCGCTGGGATGGTCGCCACCGGCTACCACCCGTCGCCGGTTCCCTACGCCGACTTCGTCACCACCACCACCCACAAGACCCTGCGCGGGCCGCGCGGCGGGATGGTGATGTGCAAGCACGAGCACGCGGCGGCGGTCGACAAGACCCTCTTCCCCGGCCTCCAGGGCGGGCCGCTGGTGCACGTGATCGCCGCCAAGGCGGTCGCCTTCAAGGAGGCGTTGTCGCCCGCGTTCAAGGAGTACCAGGCACGCATCCTGGCGAATGCTCGCGCCCTCGCCGGCCGCCTGCTGGCCCACGGCTTCAACCTGATCTCCGGTGGCACCGACAACCACCTCATGCTGGTCGACCTGCAGAACAAGGGGATCACCGGCGCCGACGCAGAGTCCGCCCTGCACGCGGCTGGGATTACCTGCAACAAGAACGGCATCCCCTTCGACCCGCGGCCGCCCACGATCACCAGCGGCATCCGCCTCGGCACGCCGATCCTCACCACCCGCGGCATGGGCGAGGCGGAGGTGGTCCAGATCGCCGACTGGATCGACGCCATCCTTCGCGACCCCAAGGACACCGCGGTGCAGAGCCGCATCCGCGCGCAGGTCCGCGAGCTGTGCGGCCGCTTTCCGGCCTACCCGTGAGCTTGGTGCCGAGCGCGATCGCAGCACACCGGCGCAACGGCAGCGGCGTGCGCGATCGGCGCCCGATCTTTCGTTTGCAGTTCTCCGCGCCCTCTGCGCCTCGGCGGTCAACCTCGTCCCTTTGCCCCTGGCGAGCCTAGCGAGCCCCCCATGTCCGAACTCCCCAAGACCTACGACCCGCACCCCATCGAAACCCAGTGGTACGCGCGGTGGCTGGCGGCGGGCTACTTCCACGCGGACGCAACAAGCGCCAAGCCGCCGTACGCGATCGTCATCCCGCCGCCCAACGTCACCGGCGTGTTGCACATGGGCCACGCCCTGAACAACACCCTGCAAGACATCCTGGTGCGCTGGCGGCGGATGGCGGGCGACGAGGTTCTGTGGATGCCAGGGATGGACCACGCCGGGATCGCCACCCAGAACGTGGTGGAGCGTCAGCTCGCCGCCGAGGGGAGCGACCGCCACGCCCTCGGCCGCGACGCCTTCATCGAGCGGGTATGGCAGTGGAAGGAAGAGAAGGGCGGAGCAATCCTCGACCAACTCCAGCGGCTTGGCGCCTCGTGCGACTGGCAGCGCGCCCGCTTCACCATGGACGAGGGGCTCTCCAAGGCGGTGCGCGAGGTCTTCGTTCGCCTCTACGAGGAGGGGCTGATCTACAAGGCGAACTACCTGGTGAACTGGTGCCCGCGCTGCCACACCGCCCTGTCCGATCTGGAGGTGGAGCACGAGGAGGTGAAGGGCGCCTTCTACCACCTCCTCTACCGGGTGGACTCCACCGGCGAGACCGTGGAGATCGCCACCACCCGCCCGGAGACCCTGCTCGGCGACACGGCAGTGGCGGTCCACCCGGACGATCCGCGCTACACCCATTTGCACGGTGCCCACGTGATCCTGCCGCTCCTCGGCCGGCGGATCCCGGTCATTGTGGACGGCTACGTGGCGCTGAACTTCGGCACCGGGGTTCTCAAGGTCACCCCGGGCCACGATCCAAACGACTTCCTGTTGGGCCGCACGCACCACCTTGAAGAGATCTCCATCTTCGATCTCGACGCGAAGGTGAACGCGAACGGCGGCCCCTACGCGGGGCTCGACCGGTTCGCGGCGCGCGAGCGGATCGTCGCCGACCTCCAGGCGAGTGGCGAGCTGATCCAGATCGACGAGCACCTCCACCAGGTGGGCCACTGCTACCGCTGCCACACGATGGTGGAGCCGATGCTCTCCGATCAGTGGTTCGTGCGCATGGAGCCGCTCGCCAAGGAGGCGCTCGGCGCGGTGCGCGATGGCCGCACCCGCTTCGTCCCACGCCACTGGGAGAACACCTACTTCGAGTGGCTGGAGAACATCCGCGACTGGTGCATCTCCCGGCAAATCTGGTGGGGCCACCGGATCCCCGCTTGGTACGACGAAGCTGGCAACTGCTTCGTCGCTCGAGACGAAGCCGCGGCGCAGGCGAAGGCCGCGGCGCACCATGGCCACACGGTCCCGCTGACCCAAGACACGGACGTCCTCGACACCTGGTTCTCCTCGGCCCTGTGGCCCTTCTCCACCCTCGGCTGGCCGGACAAGACCGTGGAGCTCGCCCGCTTCTACCCGACGAGCTGCCTGGTCACCGGCTTCGACATCATCTTCTTCTGGGTCGCCCGGATGATGATGACCGGCCTGAAGTTCATGGGCGACATCCCCTTCCGCGACGTCTACATCCACGCCTTGGTGCGCGACGAGCACGGTCAGAAGATGTCGAAGTCGAAGGGCAACGTGATCGACCCGTTGGCGATGATCGACGCCTACGGCACCGACGCCTTCCGCTTCGCCCTCACCGCCTTCGCCGCCCAGGGGCGCGACATCAAGCTGTCGCCGGCGCGCATCGAGGGGTACCGCAACTTCTGCAACAAGATCTGGAACGCGGCGCGCCTGGTCATGATGAACCTGGAGCAGGCGCCCGAGGTGCGAGTCCTGCCGCTCGCCGAGGTGGCGACCCTGCCCGGCGTCGAGCTCGCCGATCGCTGGATCGTCTCCCGCACCGCCTCCGCCGCTGCCGCGGTAGAGCAGGCGCTTACCGAGTACCGGTTCAACGACGCCGCCTCCACCCTCTACCAGTTCTTCTGGCACGCCTTCTGCGACTGGTATCTGGAGCTGATCAAGCCGCGCCTCTACGGCGACGACCCGGCCGCCCGCGCCACCGCCCTCACCGTCGCGGTCTCTTGCCTGGAGACCTCCCTACGCCTGCTCCATCCGATCACCCCCTTCATCACCGAGGAGATCCGCGCGCGCCTCCCCGGGGTGGAGGGGACGATCGTCCTTGCCCCCTGGCCCACCGCCCTCGACCCCCTGGTGGATCGCGAGCTGGAGGCGTCCATGGAAGAGATCTTCGCGGTGATCTCCGCGGTCCGCGGGGTGCGCGCCGAGATGCGGCTCTCCCCGGGGCGCGAGCTCGCCCTTCACGTGCGCACCGCCACCCCCGACGGGGCGCGCCACCTCCTCGATCACCTCGACCTCATCCGCCAGGTGGGCAGGGTTGCCACCCTCATCGCCGCCCCCAACCTCCCCCGCCCCCCCGCCTGCGCCACCGCGGTGGCCGGCGCCCACGAGCTCTTCATCCCCCTCGACGGCGTCGTCGACCTGGAGCAAGAGCGCCAGCGCCTGGCCAAGCAGATCGCGAAGGTGGACAAGGAGATCGCGATGTTTGCCCACAAGCTCGCCCACCAAGCCTTCGCGGACCACGCCCCGCCCGAGGTGGTGGAGGAGGCACGCACCAAGCTCGCCACCTTCGAAGCCCAGAAGGCGAAGCTCACCGGCAGCATCGACGCCCTCGGCGTCTGAACCGACCGCCGCGCCCATCCCCCACCCGCCACCCGCCACCCGCCGACCCTGGCCGCCATGCCCACCGACCTGTTCATCGCCCTGCGCTACCTGCACTCGCGGCGTAAGAGCCGCTTCGTCTCCCTGATCACCTGGTTCTCGGTGGGCGGGATCGCCCTCGGGGTGGCGGCACTGCTCACCGTGATCGCGGTGATGACCGGCTTCGAGGAGGACCTGCGGGACAAGATCCTCGCCACCAACGCCCACCTGGTGGTCCTCGCCCACGACCCGGTCGGGGTCACCGACGTGGCCGGGGCCGTGGCGACGATCCGCAAGGAGGAGGCGGTCACCGGCGCCTCCCCCTTTGTCCTCACCCAGGTGATGCTCTCCACCCCGGGCGGCGTCTCCGGCGTGGTCCTCCACGGCGTCGACCCGGCCACCGTGGGCGACGTTTCCCACCTGCCCTTGGACATGAAGGAGGGCAAGGTGGCCGCCCTCGCCGAGCCGCCGGCGATCGTCGACGGCGATCAGCGGCGGCCGCCGCTGCTGATCGGCAACGAGCTCGCCCGCTCTCTCGGGGTCTGGCTGGGCGACGACGTTGCGGTGATCTCGCCCCAGGGCGAACCGTCCGCCCTCGGCGGCATCCTGCCGAAGATCCGCACCTTCCGTGTCGCCGGCATCTTCGAGACCGGCATGTACGAGTACGACACCTCGATGGCGTACTGCGCCCTGACCGAGGCCCAGTCGTTCCTCAAGATGGGCAGCGCGGTCACCGGCATCGCGGTGAAGACCAACGACTTCTTCCACGCCCGCGACACCGCCACCCGCGTGCAGACCGCCCTTGGCTCTCCCTACTGGGCACGCGACTGGATCGACATGAACCGCAACCTCTTCTCCGCCCTCAAGCTGGAGAAGGTCACCATGTTCCTCATCCTCACCCTGATCATCCTGGTGGCCGCCTTCAACATCATCTCGAGCCTGGTGATGGTGGTCATGGAGAAGGGCCGCGAGATCGCCATCCTGCGCTCGATGGGGGCGACGCGCCTCTTCATCCGCCGCATCTTCCTTTGGCAAGGGAGCCTCATTGGCTGCACCGGCACCCTCATCGGCCTGGTGATCGGCCTGATCCTGTGCACCGTGTTGGACAAGTGGCACTTCATCCAGCTCCCCGGCGACGTCTACTACTTCACCACCCTGCCGGTGCGGATGCAGGCGTCGGACTTCGCCCTCGTCACCCTCGCCGCCGCCGCCCTGTCGCTACTCGCCACCCTCTTCCCCGCCTGGCAAGCCGGGCGGTTGGAGCCGGTGGAGGCGCTGCGCTACGAGTGAGCCGCGCCGGGCCGCGCGCCGGCGCGCCTCGGCCCACGCCACCCCCCGTGCCGCAGCCCCGCGGCCACGACGCCCACCGCAGCCGCCCGGCACCGGAACGGCTGGGCTTCTTGCCCGGTGAGATGTTTCACCCCCCGTCTGAGGCGCACGCCAAAACGGCCGGGTGAGACTCGCCCCGCGCCCTGGGCGTGGCTCAATAGGGATCCGTGTCAACCTGAGACGCGCGCAGAGATTTCTTTGACTAAGAGGGAATGCACGGCCTCCAAGGCGTTGTCTTTGCAGGACCACCGCGGGCACACCGGACGCGGCATCGTTGTTGCTGGGGGAGGGGCAACCTAACCGAGGTTGCCCATGCTCCCCCCCACCCTCCTCCTCCTCGCCCTCCTCCTCCCCTTCGCCCGCGCCGAGGCGCTGCCCGCCCTCTTCTTCGACGGGACGCTCGCCTACAGCCAGGCGAGCCAGCTCCTCACCCTGAGCGCGCCGATCACCGCGACCGAGGGGCTCAGCCTGCCCCTCGGAGCCGGGAGCGAGTTTCACTTCATCGCCCGGTTCGCCAGCCTCACCACCGCCGGCGCGATCCTCGCCACCCTCGACCCGGTCGCGGCCACGCCCGGGGTGGAGGTCGTGGACGGCGGTGGCACCGCGCTCCTCCTCGGTGACCTGGGAACCGCCGCCTTGGGCGGCGGAGCCGGTAGCGACCTCGGCATCCTCGCCGCGCAGTTTCACCCGACGGCCGGTGCCCTCCGCGGTAACTTCGGCGACCAGGCAAGCCTCTTCGCCCTCACCCTCAACCTCTCGACCCCGTTCAGCCCCACCCTCTTCGAGACCGACTTCAGCGGGGCGGTCGACGGCCGCATCCAGGCGGTGGTCCCCGAACCTGCTACCGGCCTGCTGCTCCTCCTCGGCCTCCCCCTCCTCCTTTTCGCCACCCCTTACCGGACTACCGCCATGCGCCGCTCCCTTTTCTTCCTCGC
>MNYW01000103.1 GCA_001873295.1 Nitrospirae bacterium CG2_30_70_394
AAGGGGCCGAGCTGTGCCCCCGCCGCCACCTCGCACCCCTCCAGGTGGGAGTGGCCGCGATCCACCACCCCATCCGCGAGCTCGGCGTCGCGGTAGACCGAGTAGGGGCCGATCTCGCAGCCGCTGGCGATGCGCGTGGCGCCGTGCAGGCAGACCCCCGGGTGGAGCACCGTGTCCGGCCCCACCACCACCCCCGCCTCCACGTAGGTGGTGGCCGGGTCGATCAGGCTCACCCCCGCCGCCAACAGGGCATCGTTCACCCGCGCCCGGGCGTAGGCGGAGGCGGCAGCGAGATCGGCGCGCGAGTTCACCCCCATCACCTCCGCCGCCCGCGGGTAGGCGAGCGCCTCCACCCCCAACCCCTTGGCCACCGCCATCGCCACCACGTCGGTGAGATAGAGCTCGCCCTGGGCGTTGTCCCGAGAGAGGTTCGGCAGGGCGGCGCGGAGGAAGGCGAGATCGAAGCAATACAGGCCGGTGTTGATCTCGCCAAGGGCAAGCTCCGCCGGGCTCGCGTCCTTCGCCTCGACGATGCGCAGGAAGCGGCTGCCGCCGTCGCGCACGATCCGGCCCAGGCCGCCTCCCTCGGCCACCTCCGCGGTGAACAGGCTCACCGCCGCCGCGTGGGCCTGATGGTGGGCGACCAGGCGGACGAGTTCGGCACCGCGCACCAGGGGGCAGTCGCCGCTCACCACCACCACCCGGCCGGTCGCGGCAGGCAGCGCGGTGAGGCCGCGGGCGACCGCGTCGCCGGTGCCAAGCTGCGGCACCTGCTCCACCACCACCACCGCCGGCGCCAGCGCCGCGAGGTGGTCCACCACCCACGCCGCCTGGTGGCCCACCACCGCCACCAGCCGCTCAGGGGCGAGGACGGCCACGGCGTCGAGGACATAGTCCACCATCGGCCGGCCGTGGACCGGATGGAGGACCTTGGGGAGGGCGGACTTCATCCGCGTCCCCTGGCCGGCGGCGAGAAGGATCACGCTGGTGGGCATGGCTGGGCTCGGCTTGCGGGTCGAAAAATCGGGAGGGAGGGAGGCGGCGGCGGAGGGTCAGGGGGTGGGGAGAGCGGGACGCGGGGGAGGCCGGAAACCGATTCTGCTCATCGTCGCGATCGCCATCGCGGTCCAGCCAAGGCGATCCGCCGCGCCGCGCCTAAGCGATTTCTTTGCCTCCCCCGCCCCCCTCCGCCTCCGGCACGACCAGTCCCGCGGAGATCACCACCTTCATCGCCTCCTCCACCGACATCTCCAACGGGCGGGCGGCGGCGATGGGGACGACAAGGAGAAAGCCGCTCGTAGGATTCGGGGTGGTGGGGACGAAGACCGTCAGGTAGTCGGGGCCGGCGGCGGCGGCGAGGGCGCCGTGCGCCGTCCCGGTGACAAAGGCGAGGGCCCAACTCCCCGCCTTCGGGTACTCCACCAACACCACGTGCGAGAACTGGTGGGCCTGGGTCCCGACCACCGCGTGGACCACCTCGCGCGCCCCCCTGTAGACCGGCCGGACGATCGGGATGTTCGCCAGGATCGCCTCGCCCCACGCCCCGAGGCGACGGGCCACGAAGTTGCGCGACAGCATCCCGATCAGGGGGATCCCGAGGAGCAGGAGGACCACCCCGAGCCCGGGCACCTCGCGCCCGAGATAGTGGGCCGGCAGCGGGCCCACCGCCCGATCGAGCAACCGCACCGCACCGCGCAGGAGAAAGAAGGTGAGAAAGAGCGGCACCACCACCGCCAGGCCCGTGAGGAAGCTGGCCCGCAGGTGGCGGCGAAGGAAGCGGAGGAGGGACATGGCGACAGACCCACAGCCAGCGGGTCGCCGATGCTTACACCATGGCGCCGCGCCATCAACGGCGGGCTACGCCCTCGGCTATGCTCCGCCCGCCCACCCCGGAGCCCTCGATGGAACCCCCCCCAAGCCACGGCCGCCTGATCACCCTCGAAGGGGGCGACGGCGCCGGCAAGTCGACCCAGGCCAACCTCCTCGCCGCGCGGCTAGAGCGCGCCGGCAATCAGGTGGTGGCGACCCGCGAGCCGGGGGGAACGCCCTTGGGACAGGAGCTCCGGCGGCTACTCGTCACCCCGGGGGATGATCCGCCGGTGGCGCGCGCCGAGCTCCTCCTCTACCTCGCCGATCGGGCCCAGCACGTGGCGCGGGTGATCGGTCCAGCCCTGGCGCGCGGCGCCTGGGTGGTGTGCGACCGCTTCACCGACTCCACCCTCGCCTATCAAGGCGCCGGCCGGGGGCTCGATGAAGCGCAGGTCGTGGGGCTGAGTGGCTTCGCCACCGGCGACCTCTCCCCCGACCTCACCCTCTGGCTCGCCCTCGACCCGGCGGAGGCGGCGCGCCGGCGCGCCGACCGCGGCCTGGCCGACCGCCTAGAGCAAGAGGGGATCGCCTTCCAAAGTCGGCTCGCCACCTGCTTCGCCCGCCTCGCCGCGAAAGAGCCGGAACGCTGGCGCACGGTAGCCGCGGAGGGCGACGTGGCAACCGTAGCAGCACGGGTGTGGGCGGCGGTCGCAGACCGTTTCCCGGAGGTGGCGGGATAGCGCCCCGTCTCGACGCCGCCGCCACCCAGCCGCTCGACCGGTACCTCCCCCGCGCGCCTGGAGGCGCAAGAGATCGGCGGCGTCGCCCAGCGCGGTGGACGTTCCACCTCCCCCGCGCGCATGGAGGCGCACTCTCAAGTTCAAACGTGATAGCGGCGCGGCCCGTACCTCCCCCGCGCGCCTGGAGGCGCAAGAGATCGGCGGCGTCGCCGCACCGCCTCACCGCCCACTCCGCGAAAAGCGCCCGGCCGCCCCGCCCGGTGGCCGCGCGCCCTGCATCGCGATTTGTTCGGGGTGGCGATCCTCGGCATGATGGCCTTCGCCCACCGGCCATCTTTCACCCCCCACCCCCGCGCCCATCGCGCGCCCCACAATCGCCGGCCCGCGGGGCCGACCCCCCTCCTCCCTCGATCCCCCGCCCCCATTCCCGCGCCCATCGCTCGCCACCCCATGACCTCCGACCTCCGCCTCCACCCGCGCGCCCGCCGCCGTCTGGAGGCGATCGTCGCCCACCGCGCCTGGGCCCCGGCCTACCTCCTCGCCGGGCCGGTGGGAAGCGGCGTGGAGGGGGCGGCCGCCTACCTCGCCAAGGCGATCCTGTGCACCGGTAACTCGCCCCCGTGCGGCGTCTGCGCCTGCTGTCGCCAGGTGGCGGCGGGGTGCCACTTGGATCTCGCCCGCTTCGCCCCGGCGGAGGCCAGGCGCACCGATGGCCAGGAAGGGCCCATCGAGGTGATCCGCCGGCTCATCGCCCACCTCGCCCTCCGGCCGAGCGTGGGCCAGCGGCGGGTGGTGGTCCTGCCCGGCGTCGACCTCCTCCAGCCGGCGGCGGCGAACGCCTTGCTCAAGACCCTAGAGGAGCCGCCGGGCGCGGCGGTCCTGATCCTCACCGTGCGCAATCCGAGCGCGGTCCTGGCCACCATCGCCAGCCGCTGCCAGGTGGTCCACCTGCCCCTGTTGGACGAGGCGACCCTGACCGCACGCGGCGCGAACGACCACTTGGCAGCGGCGGACGCGCACCTGTTGGCGCGGGTGGCGACCGCCCAGACCGGCTTGGCGTCCACCCTGGAGCCGGCGCGCCTGCGTGGCGCGTGGGAGGAGTGCGGCGCGGTGTGGTCGCTACTCGCCGCCGGTGACCCGGGAGCGCTCCTCGCCTGGGTGGACACCGCAGTCAAGGGGCGCGACGACGACCTCGACCTCTGGCTCGCCGCCTTCGGTCTGTGGCTCCGCGACGGACTGCTGCTTGCCGCCGGGCGACCGGCGGAGGCCCTCTGCTTTCCGGAGCTCGCCCGTCGCCTCCCCGCCTCTCGCCTGCCGCCGAGCGCCTTCTTCGAGCACGGCGCGGACCTCCTCCTCACCGCCCACCGCCGCCTCGCCGCCAACGGTCAGGCAAAGCTGGTGGTGGGCGATCTCCTCCTCACCCTTCAGCGAGACCTCGCGAGGGGCGAAGGGGGCGGCTACCATGGCCCTCTCACCCGCGTCGCGGTGGGACGAGGTGGATGAAATGGCGCGCGTGATCACCCTCAGCGTGGACCACCAGCCGCAGCAGGTGGAGTGCACCTGTGGCGACCTCGACCTGATCCTCCACGAGCGGGTGGTGGCGCAGACCGAGCACGGCCTGGTGACCGGGCGGGTGGTGGCCATACCGCAGGCGGCGGCGGAGGCGGAGCGACCCCGTGCCCGGGTGGTACGCCGGTTGACCGCCGACGACAAGGCGACGATCGCCGAGTTGAAGATCCTCGACGCCAAGGCGTTCCTCTATGCCCGGCGGCGGATCACCGAACGCAACATGGAGATGCGCCTGCTGACCGTGCACCACCGCTTCGACGCCATGCAGGCGACCTTTTATTTCATTGCCGAGCGGCGCATCGACTTCCGCGATCTGGTGCGCGAGCTTGCCTACCAGCTCCGCATTCGGGTGGAGATGCGCCAGGTGAGCCAGCGCGAGGCGCCACAGCTCCTCGACGGCGTCGGGCCGTGTGGCCGGCAGCTCTGCTGTAGCGGCTACATCCACGAGTTCCAGACGGTCTCCGTGCGGATGGCGAAGATCCAGGGGATCTCCCTCAGCCCGCCCAAACTCTCCGGCTGCTGCGGCAAGCTGAAGTGCTGCCTGCGCTACGAACAAGACGGCTACGAGGCGTTTCACAAGGGGCTGCCGCGCCACGGCGCCGAGGTGACCGTGGACGGGATGAAGAGCAAGGTCCTCAGCCACCAGTACATCCGCCGCATCACCCTGGTGGCGCGCGGCGACGGCGAACGGGTCACCGTGCAAAGCGACGCCCTGCGCGCCGGGGCGGTGGAGCCGGTGCACAGCGATCAGCCCCTCGTCGCCTCACCCGCCCCGCTGGGAAGTGAGGCGTTCCCGCCGCGGCCGCAGGAGCGATCCCACCGCCCGCCGCGCAGCGCGCGGCCCGCCCACCCCGAACGCTCGCCACACCCGCCGCGGTCCGCGCAGCAGGCGCCCCCCCAGCCTGCACCGGCTGTGCCAACCACCGCGGCGGCGGGCGAGGTACCCGCGAAGCACAAACGCCGCCGCCGGCGCGGCCGCGGCCACGGCCGTGGCGGCCAAGGCGACAGCCACGGCGGCCAAGGCGAGGGGCCGGCGCAGCCGTAGGTGGCAGCCGCGCCCCCTCGCCCTCCGACCGAGCACCGATCCACAGGCCGAGAACATGCGCTACATCACCACCCCGATCTACTACGTCAACGACGTCCCGCACATCGGCCACGCCTACACCTCGGTGGCGGCGGACACCCTCGCCCGCTTCTACCGCCTGCTGGGCGAGGAGACCTTCCTGCTCACCGGTACCGACGAGCACGGCCAGAAGGTGGAGGCGTCGGCCCGCGCCGAGGGGATCGCCCCGATCGACCTCGCCGACCGGGTGGTGAAACGGTTCCAGAGGGTGTGGGAGCGGCTGGAGGTCGCCCCGGACGACTTCATCCGCACCACCCAGCCGCGCCACGCGATCGCGGTGCAACACCTCTTTCGCGCGCTGTTGGCGAAGGGCGACATCTACCTCGGCCAGTACGAGGACTGGTATTGCACCCCGTGCGAGTCGTACTGGACCGAGCTCCAGCTCGACACAGCCGGCCACTGCCCCGACTGCCACCGGGAGGTGAGCAAGCTGGCGGAGGAGAGCTACTTCTTCCGCATGTCCCGCTACCAAGAGGCGCTGCTCGCCCACCTCCACAGCCACCCCCACTGCATTGAGCCGGAGATCCGGCGCAACGAGATCCTGCGCTTCGTCGAGGGGGGGCTGCGCGACCTCTCCATCTCGCGCACCACCTTCGCCTGGGGGATCCCGGTCCCGGACAACCCGAAGCACGTCGTCTACGTCTGGTTCGACGCCCTGATCAACTACCTCACCGCCGCCGGCTACCCCGACGACGCCGAGCGGTTCGCCCGCCAGTGGCCCCCCACCGTCCAGATCATCGGCAAGGACATCCTCCGCTTCCACGCGGTCTACTGGCCCTGCTTCCTCCTCGCCGCCGGGCTGCCTTTGCCGGAACAGCTCTTCTCCCACGGCTGGTGGACGATCGCCGGGGCGAAGATGAGCAAGTCGGTGGGCAACGTGGTCGACCCGAACCAGATCATCGACCGCTACGGCGCCGACCCGTTCCGCTACTTCCTCCTGCGCGAGGCGACCTTCGGGCTGGATGCCGACTTCTCCGAGCACGCGCTGGTGCGGCGGATCAACGCGGATCTGGCCAACGACCTCGGCAACCTCGCCAGCCGGGTGCTCACCATGGTGCAGCGCTATGGCGGCGGCCGGTGGCCCGCGGCGGAGGGGGCGGCGGTGGCGCTGGCCGGCGAGGTAGCGGCCACCCTCGAGCAGTGGCGCGACGCCATGGCCCACCTCGCCTTTCACGAGGCGCTGAAGGCGGTCTGGCACCTCATCGGCCGCCTCAACCAATACGTGGTGGAGAACGAGCCGTGGGCCCTGGCGAAGGTCGCGGCGGACCGGCCGCGGCTGGACGGGGTGCTGCGCGACCTCCTCGAGGGGCTGCGCTGCGTCGCCTTGATGGTCAGCCCGGTGATGCCGGGCAAGGGGCGCGCCCTCCTCGCGCAGCTCGGCACCCCGGAACTAGTTGCACCCGCGTGGGGCGGCCCGCCCGCCAACACCCCCCTGGGCGAGACCACGCCGCTCTTCCCGCGGATCGAGATCGAGCCGCCCGTGACCGGCCCCCCGCCAACCCCAGCCAAGCCACACTCCACGGCGCGGCCGCCGGCGAAGGCCAAGCCCGCTGCCGCGGCGCAAGGGGGGCCACCCCCGGCGGAGCCGCCGGCCGCCCCCGGCCTGATCCCGCTCGACGACTTCGCCCGGGTAGAGCTGCGCATCGGGGTGGTGCAGGAGGCCGCGGCGATCGCCGGTTCGGACAAGCTCCTCGCGCTCACCGTCGACCTCGGCGAGCCCGCGCCGCGCACCATCGTCGCCGGGATCGCCCAGTCCTACACCGCCGCCGATCTCGTCGGCCGCCGGGTGGTGGTGGTCGCCAACCTCAAGCCGGCCAAGCTCCGCGGGGTCCGCTCCGAAGGCATGGTCCTCGCCGCCGGCGACGGCTCGGGCCACCTCACCCTCATCACCGCCCCCGCCGGCCCCCCCGCCGGCAGCCGGGTGCGGTAGAGCGGGCGGCGCTCGGCCTCTGGCAAGTGGACCCACATTGACCCGCGCCCGCCCCCCCTCGTGCGCGGGGGTCAGTCCTGCAAACTGGCAAGTTGGTCGGGCCGACGCCCGCGGCGGTGTCGGGGTCGCGCTGGGTCGTGCGATCATCCGCGCCTTCGGGTCGCCGCCAAGGGGCGCGCGTCATCGCCCGCGCCGGGTGCAGAGAGGCCGGCCGAAGATCCCGCGCGGATGGTCAGGCTTCGTCTCTTTCATTGCTTACGGCAGGGGGCGCAGCTCCCCGCATGGCCAGGAGACCACGGCTCCACGTCCCCCGTGGGGTCTACGCCACGGCCCGAACCCTGGAACCGACCCTAAATGAAACAAACAAAGTCTGACTCCAACCCCTTCAGACGATGAGGTGGCAATCGCTCGCCGGTCGCCACAACCGGTGGATTGCCGTTTTCCTCACCGCTTGATGGCCCTGATTCCTGCGGCCCGCTCTTCAAGCCTCTCGGCCTCCACAGTCCGCCGGGTTGCGCGATAGAGCGCGGCCAGATTCTCGAAGCTCGTCGCCACATCGGGATGGTCGGGGCCGAGGGCCTTCTCGTCGATCGCCAGGGAGCGCCTGGAAAGCGGCTCGGCCTGGGCGTGCTGACCCTGGGCTCGGTAGAGCGCGGCCAGGTTGTTCAGGCTCTGCACCACATCGGGATGGTTCGGCCCAACGTTCTTCTCGGCGACCTCCAGCGCCTTCTTCGCGACGACGACACCACGATCGTATTGGCCCGCGCGATAGAGATCGGTCGCCTCTTGGTTGAGCGTCGCCCACTTGATGCCGGCGCCTTGCACGTAGGCCGGGGCGGCAGCCAGGCACAGCACGGTGGCCAGAGCCATCACTTGTATGGACTGGATCATGGGTGCTCCTCGTGGACGGCTAACTCTGAATCAGGCAGTTCCGAGTTTCGAGGCTAAGGCCGCGAGGGTCGGCCGGCCTTCCCGAGGGTCGAGTCGGATCGGGTTTCCGCAAGTCGTTTCCGTTTCGGGAAGTGCGGTGCCCTCGGGAATCGTGGCTATCGGGCAGTCGCTGCGGCGATTCTGGCGGCGTTTGCCGGCAAACGCCGCCAGAGGATGGCGTGGTTCCGCGCCGGGGCCTGATCCGTCCCCGTGGGGGCGTGGTGTCCATTCCTCCTCCCCTGGCTCAACCTTGATTCAAGGTACGGGGGGGGGGAAGGACCTTGTCGAGTGCGATGCCAAGCGGAGGGGCGTGGCCGCCCCTCACCCTGTCCCTCTCCCACGGCGGGGAGAGGGGACTTGGTTCCGCGCGTGGCGATGCCCTCTGCGACCCTGCGTCTCTGCGTTGGGCGCTTTGGCGGTTCGCGAGCCAGCTCGCTCCTCCATGGCTACGACCACCGTTGCCGGGATCCCCGGATGGCCCTCACCCGGGTCCTCTCCCGACCCGAGCATGGGCGCCAATAGACGAGGCGGTGGAGGTCGATTAGACATGTCGGGCAGAGCCCGGCCTACTTGCCTTGCGGCCCTGCGTTCAGCGGTGCCCGGAGAGGTCGGCGACGGCGCGGCGTCACCGCCAGAGGGAGAGCCGCCCGACGGCCACGGCCAGGGAGAGGGGGTCACGACCACGCCGGCGCGGATGTTCCGGCAGACCGCGTTCAGCTCGATAAAGAGCAGCGGCGAGCCGTTCACGAAGCAGATGCGATCGGCGCACCGGCTGTAGTGCGGCACCCGCACCCCCGGCACCTTCAAGCTCGCAGAACAAATCGGGGTCAGAAATCGGGGTCTACCCTCGAACAATGGTCTCCGTGAGAAACCGGATAAGGAGCGCCGCCCGAGGCCATGCCGGGGGAGATCGGTCGGGGGGTGGCAAGCGGCTCTTGGGGGTCGGGTCGCCGGCGCGCTGGCGGCGGCTAGTGCGACGCGGGGAGCCCCTCGGCTAGTTGTCCACCGTCAGGTCGTAGGTGTGGCCGGCGATCGCGAAGCCGACGAGCATGTTGATGCCCTGGTCGTTGCGCCGGCAGAAGAGGGTGACCGGGTCCTTGGCCTCGTCGCCGACCATCTGCACCAGGCGAGCGAGGCCGAACTTCAGGCTCTTGACGTAGAACTGCATGTTGCCGCGGTAGCGGAGCGGGGCGACCATCTCCTGCACGTCCGCCGGCGACAGGCGCTGGATGGCGAGGGCGCAGCGGATCTCCGCGTCCTCCAGTTGCAGCGCGGGGTAGCTCTGCTTGCAGATGAAGCGGGCGATCTCACTCGCCGCCTGCTTCGGGATGGCGAGGTACGCCTCCTCGTTCGCCCCGTCTTGGGCACGGATGGCGATGAGGATCACGCACGTCTTTTGCTCCTCCCCCGAGATCTCCACCCGGTTGCCGTAGACGAGGGTGGGCACCCCCCGCAGGTCGATGGGCTTGGCGTTGAAGGCGGCCATGGCATCGCCTCCGCCGCCCACGGCAACGATCCACATGGCAAGCCCCGGGAGGAGTGCGCGACCCATCCATCCCAAAAGTTTGGCGGAGTGGGTCGAGCGCGGGTTGAGAAGCGACCGGCGCGACGGAAGCGCATCCACCGTGGGTGCGGCGACCGGGGGCGAGCCAACAAAGGCCGGCGTCCGCTCCGGGCCGCGCTCCGCCGCTTCGCAGTCGATCGAGATCATGTCCGACAGCCTCCCAAGCTCGGCGCTGGCCCCTGGCCGCGCGCCGTGGTCCCGCCCCCCACGCCCCCCTCGTGCCC
>MNYW01000178.1:0-2002 GCA_001873295.1 Nitrospirae bacterium CG2_30_70_394
CGACGGTCACCTCGTCGCAGCAGATCTTCAATGAGCTCCCCAAGCTCGGCAACATCGACCGGCTGCTTACCGAAGCCCCCTCGTTTGGCGATGCCACCCACGGGCCCGGCAACCCCGATGTCGCGGGCAGCGACCGGGCGATCCCGACCAACCCGCAGCTCGATCTCCTGCTCACCGGCTCCTCCGGGCGGGCGGATGACAACTTCACCAACGATGACGCCCACTCGGTGGAGCTGCTGACCCGCTCCGGCGCCGGTCTCTTCCACATGTTCGCCTCGCTGATGGGCTATATAGACAATCAGGAGTTTCAGAACCTCACCAGCCAGCCCAACTACAAGGTCCCGAAGCGGACCAACGACTCGACGAACAACACCGCGACCCTCGGGATCAACGCCGTTGCCGGTACCTTCCACAACGGCAGCGGCACCATCGTTCGTGCGACCGACGACCAAGAGGTGATCGACTACTACCGCGACATCGCCCGCTTCCTGCGCGGCTTCGGGGTGAGCTCGATCGCCGACCCGGACAGCACCGCGACCCAGGCGGTCGCGGTGGCCCAGGTTCAAGGGCTTCTCGATCCGGCGAACTACGCGACTCCCGAGGAGTTCCTCACCGCCTACGACGGCCTGCGCAACCAGTTCAACGTGGTGGGCGACTTCCGCACCGACATCACCGTCGAGCTGCCGCAGCAGGTGGAGTTGGGCATCGAGGTCCGTCCCTCCTTCCTCAAGCGGCTGCGCCTCACCTCGGACGTGAAGTGGGCGGACTACTCCTCGTCGATGCAGCAGTTCGCGGCCAACCTGCGCAACCCGGACAACCCGGTCTTTTCACGCTTCCTCGGCCTGAATGGGTCGGGCTTCGGCGACGCCGACTCCTTCACCTTCAAGGAGGATCTCAACTGGCACGACCAGTGGATCTTCAACTTTGGTACCGGCTATGACCTCCTCGACAACTTCACGGTGATGGCGGGCTACTCCTTCACCGGCCGCCGCCTCAACGACCTGTGGAACGACTTCGGCAAGGCAAAGTCGGCGATGGATGGCGCGAACAACATGGGCGTGCTGCCTGCCTTCGGCTTCCAGTCGGGCTCCGTGGGGGCTAGCTACCGGTGGAACAACAAGGAGCTCTCTGTCGCCCTCGAGCGCGCCTTCACCACCACCCTGTTCAGCGACACGAACCTCGCCAACAGCCAGTACAGCGACTCGCGCGAGTCGGCGAACCAAGAGAGCGTGCACGTCCAGTACTCCCTGATGTTCTGATCTCCGCCACCGCGGATTGGCGCCCCGCCGGGGTCGCCGATAGGAATCGGCTCCTACCCAGGGTCGAGGGTAGGAGCCGATTGGTCCGGCGGCCATTCCACACGCCGTTTCCCGGAAGGATGCCGGGAAAGAGATGGCAGGATGGCCACGTCAGTCGGCGCTGCGGAAAGGGCGCGTTGCCACGCACGCCCGGCGCTGGCTCGACACCATGGCCGTTGCCGTTGCCACGGTTACGTGGTGATGGCGGACCCTGTGCATCTGCTGATCGCGCTGGGGATCGGTGGTGATCTTGCCGACCTGATGCGATCGTTCGGCCGGGTCACGGCCTGGAACCTCAATCGGTTGCAGGGTCGTTCGGGTGGTGTCTGGCAAAAGGGGTTCTACAACCACCAGCTCCGGAACGAGGACTCCCGCGATCGCCGCCTGCGCTACCTGGCGGCGAACCCCGTCCGACAGGGGTATGTGACCCGCTGGCAAGAGTGGCCCTGGACCCCCTCAACTCCGCTCGGTAGGAGCCGGCTGCACCGGCGATCCGCGCGCCCTGCGCGGCCGGTCCGTTGGGCCGGGACCGCCGAGGGGAATCGCTCCTCCAGGAGGACCGGGACGACGCGGCGAGATCTCCCCCAACCCTCTTTGGTAGGAGCCGGCTGCACCGGCGATCTGCGCGCCCTGCGCGGCCGGTCCGTTGGGCCGGGACCGCCGAGGGGAATCGCTCCTCCAGGAGGACCGGGACGACGCGGCGA
>MNYW01000178.1:2010-12239 GCA_001873295.1 Nitrospirae bacterium CG2_30_70_394
GTGGGCTGGGGCCACGGTCGATAGGCACTTAGTTGCCGGGGGATCGCGGTGCCCGATGGCCGCGGCTGGACCCTCGGCGGTACCCCGTTCGTTAGGGAGAACACCATGGCCTTCCCGCGTCTCGACCGGTCCCGCGCCCCGCACCCGTGGAGGGTCGGGGGTCGCCTCCTGTTCCTCACCCTCCTGCTCCTGACCCCCCGCCTCGCCGCCGCCAACACGATCGGCTGGACCGATTGGACCGGCCATGGAAGCGACTGGATGGTCGGCCTGCTCACCCTCGCCGACGGGCGCGCGGTGGAGGTGCGGTATGAGGGCGAGCTGGACGGTTCGCGGATCGACGGTGGGGTGAGCTTCTGGATCCCCGAGTCGACCTACCTCAGCGCCACCGTGGACCACGGTCCGCCCACCGCGGATATGGTAATCCTCGCCGGGGGCGACGAGAGCCGCCACACCCTCACCTTCACGCCGCCGCTCCTCGACCCGGTGGTGGCGGTGGTGAGTGTCGGCCGGCCCAATGTCTTGGTGGAGTACGAGTTCGACCACCCCTTCACCCTCCTCTCCTCCGGGGGCGATTACTGGAGCACAGCGGAGGAGAGTCGCCTGCTCGATGGCGGGCCCAACACCATGGGCGGCGACACCCTCCAAGGGTGGGAGGGGAGCGGCACCCTCCAGTTCGCCGGCGTGGTCGGGGAGATTTCCTGGACCGTGCCCCTCAAAGAGCATTGGCACGGCCTCACCGTGGGGGCGGCGGAGGTGGGGACGGCGCAGCAGGTGGGGGTCCCCGAGCCGCCCGCCTTCGCCCTCTGTCTCCCTGTGCTGGTGGGGCTCGTCGCCCTCCGCTCCCGCACCCGCCGCGGGTAGGCGGTGCGCGCCGCGCGAAAAGAGGCAGCGGGCAGCGGTCGCGGCTACCGCGGCTAAAGGTCATACGAGCGGCGGCGATCGTCGCCCAAGAGGCGCGGGGGCGCGCCTGCGATGACCCGGCGAGGGGGGGAGGATGGAATCTCCCGCCGGTGGCCGGCGTTGATGGCTGAGGCCACCCGCCCAAGGAGCCTTGGGCCGCACCCCTCCGCCCCGCGGGGCCGGGGAGCCTGTCGGCCTGGGTCGATCGACTGCGGCGCGCGGACCCATGGCAGGACTCGGGGGCCCGGACTCGGGGGCCAGGCTTCATCGCCTCGCCCCCGGTCGCGCTGCGAACCGGTCGATCCGGCCTCGCGCCCGCGCTTTTCGGTTCGCGATCGCAAACGGCCGACAGGCTCCTAGCCTGGCGCACCACCCGATCGCCGAAGCCCGACAGCGGTCCACGCCCCTGCTACCGTGGCGCCGGCCCGTTCTTGGGTCGTGCCGTTGGTCCCCTTGCAGGGAGTCCGCCATGAGCCCCGTCGCCGCCACCTTTCCGCCGGAGCAGGTCACCCGCGAGCTCTTCTTCAACGTGGGTGGGCCGCACGGATTCATGCGCTGGGGGATCTACCTCTTCTTTGGTGTCGCCCTCGCCTTTCTCGCGCTCAGCCTGCGCGCGCGCCTTCGGCTGTGGCGCCAGGGGGTGGCCGAGGTGCGCACCGACCACCCGGCGCGGCGGTTGGCGATGGTGGCCCGCTACACCCTCGGCCAGGCGAAGGTGGTGCAGGAGCGGTACGCCGGGCTGATGCATGCCGCCCTGTTCTACGGCTTTCTCACTCTCTTCGGGGTCACCCTGATGATCTTCGTGGAGGCGGACCTCACCGGCCCCCTCGCCGGCGTGCACTTTTTGCACGGCACCTTCTACCTGGTCTGGTCGCTGATCGCCGACCTCGGTGGGGTGGTCCTGTTGATCGGGGTGGGGATGGCGGCGGTACGGCGCTACGGGGTGCGGCCGCCGCGCCTGGATAACCAACCGACCGACGCCGTCGCCCTGGCGCTGCTTGCGCTCCTCTGTCTTACCGGCTTTGCGGGCGAGGCGATGCGTATCGCGATCACCCACCTGCCCCCCTTCGAGCGCTTCTCGCCGGTGGGCTACCTCCTCGCCCGGCCGCTGGCCGGGTTGGGGGAGACGAGTTTGCGCGCCTTCCACGCCGGGAACTGGTGGCTGCACATGGGCGGCTCGTTTGCCTGCATCGGACTCATGGCCACTGGCCGGCTCGGCCACATCGTCATCGCCACCCTCAACGTCTACTTCGGCAACCTCGACGACGAGAGGCCAGCGACGCGCTACACCGTTCCCCTGATCGACCCCGCCACCTTCGAGCAGGCAGAGAGCTTCGGGGTCGGGGCGGTGGCGGAGCTGTCGTGGAAGGCGCTGCTGGATTCCGACGCCTGCACCCGCTGCGGTCGCTGTCAGGACCGCTGCCCCGCGTGGGCCACGGCCAAGCCGCTGTCGCCGAAGCGGCTGATCAACCAGATCCAGGCCGCGATGGAGGGGCGTCGTGGCGCCGCTGTGGCGGGGGAGACGAGCGGCGACGGGGCGCTGCCGCTGCTCGGCGGCTACCTCGACCTCGACGCGGTGTGGGCGTGCACGAACTGCGGCGCGTGCATGGCCGCGTGTCCGGTGAACATCGAGCACGTCCCGCGGATCATCGACCTGCGTCGCCACCAGGTCCTCATGGAGGGGGCGATGGCGCCGGAGCTGGAGCGCACCTTCATGAACCTGGAGAACCACCGCAACCCGTACGGCTTCGCCTTCGCCAAGCGTGGCGACTGGCTCCCCGCCGACCTCGGGGTGAAGCTCCTCGCGGCGGATCGCGAGGTCGACCTCCTCTACTTCGTGGGCTGCGCCGCCGCCTTCGACAAGCAGCACCAGAAGAGTGCGGTGGCGCTTTTGCGTTGCCTCGCCGCCGCCGGCTTGAAGGTGGGGATCCTCGGCGCGGAGGAGGGGTGCTGTGGTGACGCCGCCCTGCGCGGCGGCAACGAGTACCTCTTCCAACAGCTCGCCACCCACAACCTCGATCGCTTCGCCAAGTACGGGGTAACCCAGGTGGTCACCACCTGCCCGCACGGCTACAACACGCTGAAGAAGGAGTACCGGCGGTTCGCGGAGCGCCGCGCCGCGGCCGACCCGCAGGCGGCGCCGTACCGCCTCACCGTCCACCACCACACGGAGCTCCTCGCCGAGCTGGTGGCGAGCGGCCGGCTGCGCCTCAAGGAGAGTGCGGCGCGGAGGATCACCTATCACGACCCGTGCTTCCTGGGCCGCTACAACGACGGCTACGCCGCACCGCGCGCCCTGCTCGCCTCCCTGGGGGGGGCAACGGTGGTGGAGATGGATCGCCACGGCCGGGAGTCGTTTTGCTGCGGCGCGGGCGGCACACGCATGTGGATGGAGGAATCGATCGGCACCCGGATCAATCAGACTCGCTGCACCGAGGCCCACGCGACCGGCGCCAGCCTGATCGCTACCGCCTGCCCCTTTTGCAAGACCATGCTCGGCGACGCGATCAAGGAGCTTGGCTTCGCCAATCTGGAGGTGCGCGACCTCGCCGAGCTGCTCGCCGAGGCGCTGGAGGCGTAGCCCCAACAAACTGGGGACAAGACGGGGTCAGGTCTTTACTTTTTACTGCGCCGGCATGCGCCCCAGGGACGGTCAGCCTCTTGCGGCTCCACCGGGTGCTGGATTCACGAGAGGTGCGGGGCCGAGATGCCGTCCCCGCGCGCGACCTCCTGCAGGGGCAGAGTGGAGAGGCGCCGGGAAAGCGCCACCGCGGCGCGGAAGGGGGCGGGTGGGCTCCATCCGCCACCGCGGCCGGCGTCCACCCCTACGCGGTGGTCTGTGCGGCGAGGGGGAGCATCTCCGTCGCGGTGGGGAACGGTCGCTGGCGCTTACGTTGCCCTACCGCATCCGGGGCCATCATGGTGCAGTATCAAATCAATTCCTGACCCCAGGTCACGCGCGCAGGCGCTCGGTGAGCTTTGGCGCGACCTCCAACAAGTCGCCCACCACGCCGTACTCGGCGAGGTCGAAGATCGGCGCCTCCGGGTCCTTGTTCACCGCCACGACGTGCGCCGACCCCTTCATCCCCACCAGGTGTTGGGTGGCGCCGGAGATTCCCAGGGCGAGGTAGAGCTTCGGGGCGACGGTCTGGCCCGAGGAGCCCACCTGGCGGCTCTGCGGCAGCCAGCCCGCGTCCACCACCGGCCGCGAGCAGGCGAGCTCGGCGCCGAGGGCCTTGGCGAGGTCGCGCACCACGGGCAGGTTCTCCACGCTTCCCAGGCCGCGGCCGACCGCGACGATACGCTCGGCGCCGCTGAGGTCGACGGTCTCGCCGGTTGCCGGGGCCACGGGTGCCTCCCTTTGGCAGCGCGCCCGGGCGGGATCGAGGGTGAGGGTCAGGTCGCGGCGCGGCGGGGTGCCGGGGCGGGCGGCGTCTGGCGCGTAGGCGGCCGCCTGGAAGGTGACGATCACCGGCCGCGCCGTGTTCGGGACGAGGGCGGCGCGTAGGCGGCCGTTGAACATCGGCTTGATGAAGCGCGGGCCCTCCGTGGCCATCTCGTAGGCGACCACGTCGGCGAGCAGCGGTACCGCGAGGCGCGCGCTTACCCTCGGGAAGAGGTCGCGCGCCCGGTAGGTGTGGCCGGCCAGGAGATAGGTGGGGTGCTCCGCCCGCACCACCTGGCAGATCGCCTCGGCCATCAGGTCGCTGTCGCCGCTGGCGAGGAGCGGGTCGGTGGCTACTAGCAACTCATCCGCCTCTAGGGTGGCGGCCGCGTCCGCGACCGCGTTGGGGGCGGCGCCGAGGACCACGAGCGCGGTGGTGAGGTGGGTGTCGCGCGCGAGGGCCTGGGCCGCCGCCACGGTCTCGCGGGTCATCCGGTGCAGGGCGCCGTCGTGCGCCTCGGCGAGGATCAGGATCTCCATGGCTGGCTCCTAGAGGACCTTGAGGTCGTTCTTGAGGATGGCGACCAGGCGGCTGGCCGCCTCATCCGCGCTGCCCTCGATCATCACCGTGCGCTTCTCCTTGCGTGGCACGAAGAGGTGGTCGAGGCGCTGGAGAGGGGGGGCGGTGGCGAGCTCCGCCGCGGCGACGGTGGCGATCGCCTTGCGCTTCGCCCCCATGATCCCCTTGATCGTGGGGTAGCGCGGCCGGTTGATACCGGTCTGGATCCCGAGGGTCGCGGGCAGGGGCAGGGTGAGCCACTGGCACCAGCCGCCTTCGAGCTCCTGCTTCACCCGGATCGCGCCATCCAGGAGCTCGGTGGCGGTGATCAGGGTGGCGGTGGCCATTCCCAGAAACTCGCCGACGAGGAGGGGGGTCTGGCCGCTGGAGAGGTCGTCAGACTGGACCCCGGCCAGGATCAGGTCGCACCCCTCGGTCTTGAGGAGGGCGGCGAGGCGGGTGGCGGTGGTGTACGGGTCGGTCGCCGTGCTCGCCTCGGTGAGGAGGTGGATGGCGCGGCCGGCGCCGCGGGCGAGGCAGTCGCGCAGCGACTTTTGCACCCGCTCCGGCCCGAGGCTCACCGCTACCACCTCGCCGCCACCGGCGCGCTCGCAAAGCTGGAGGGCCTCTTCGAGGGCGTAGGTGTCCGCCTCGTTGGTCTCGAAGGCGACCTCTCCCTCGTCGAACCAGCTCCCATCGGCGGTGGGCCGCAGCACACCGTCGCGGCCCGGGACCTGCTTCACCAACACGGCGATCTTCATGGGAGCTCCTCGGGTGGGGATGGCGCGATCGTGGCGGCGGCAAGCAGGATGGTCTTGCTGAACGCGACAACTCCCGCTCCCCCGCGGCGGGTGGGGCGGCGCGTGGCGGCCGGAGTCGCCACCCCTGCGGTCGCTCTCTCCGCCATGAAAGTCGATCTTTTCCCCATGCAGTCCGCTGCCTCCTCTGTGCCTCCGCAATGCACCGGCCGTGTAGGAGTTGCCATGGTTGTCGGCCCTCTCCGGTGACGCCCCCCGCGTCTCCTAGTTCCGCAGCGGCTTGCCGGTCTTGAGCATGAAGGCGATGCGCGCCTGGGTGAGGGGCTCGCCGGCCAGCGACAGGAAGCCGGCGCGCTCGAGATCCAGCAGGTACTGCTCGTCCACCGGCCGGGTGAGACCGGCGCGCTCGCCGCCGGTGAGGAGGGTGGCGAGCTGCTGGCCGATCTTCAGGTCGTGGTCGCTGATCGCCCCTTGGGCGCGCATCCCGCGCAGGGCCGCCTGCATCGCGCTGGCCGCGCCGCTCCCCGGGAGGATGAGGTCGGCGCGGTAGGCGGGCGGGGTGTAGCCCTCGGCGAGCTCCACCGCCTTCGCCTTGGCGTGGCCGAGGAGGTGGTCCGGGTTCATCACCACCGTGTCGTCCTTGCGCAGGTAGCCGAGGTACTTCGCTTCGTCGGCGCTGGTCGCGACCTTGGCGAAGCCGATCGTCTGGAAGGCGCTCTGGACCACGCCGTACGGGTTGCGGGTGGCCGCCGTCCCGCCGTTGGCCATGAGGTTGAGGAGCAGGCGGAGGTTGCCGCCGCCGCCGGGGATGAGCCCCACCCCGACCTCCACCGCGCCGCAGTAGAGCTCCGCCGCCGCCACCCGGTGGGCGGCCGGGGCGATGAGCTCGAAGCCGCCGCCGAGGGTGAGTTGGAAGGGGGCCGCGACCACCGGCGCGGGCGAAAAGCGGATCCGCTGGCCCGTCTGCTGAAGCTCCGCGACCGCGCGCTCCAGCTCGCTCCAGGCGCGTCGTTCGCACAGGCCGAGGATCATGGCGAGGTTGGCGCCGGCGCAGAAGTTTGCCTGTTGGTGGCCGATCAGCAGGGCGCGGAAGCGGCCCGCCTCCACCATGTCGAGGCCGCGGTTGACCATCTCCACCATCGAGCCGTCGATCGGGTTGAGCCCGCCTTGGAGGATCGAGTGGAAGGCCACGTCGAGGACGCCGTCGCCGAGATCCACGAGGCTCGCCGACCAGTGGCGTTCCACCACCCGGCCGGCGGAGCGGGCGAGGGAGAGGTCGATCGCCAGGGGGTGGCGAGCCACCGCCGGGGTCGCCTTGGCGAGGGGGTCGAAGATGTACCGCTGGCCGCGCGCCACCGTGTAGAAGCTCTCCCGCCCGCTCGCCACCATCTCCTTCACCCACGTGGGCACCGGGCTGCCCTCCCTCTCCATCCGGTCGATGGCGCGCGAAACGCCGATCGCGTCCCAGGTGGCGAAGGGGCCGAGCTCCCATCCGAAGCCCCAGCGCAGCGCGTCGTCCACGTGGACGAGGGTGTCGCTGATCTCCGGGATCCGGTTGGCGGCGTAGAGGAGGGTGCGCGACAAGGTGCGCCAGAAGAAGCGTCCCGCCTTGTCATCGCTGAAGGCGAGGGCACCAATCCGGCCGCCGGCGGTGGTGTGGTCCTTGGCCAGGCGAAAGCCGTCGAGGCGGACTCGGTGCGGGCCCCCGTACTCGCCAGTGGCGAGATCCAGCGACACGATCGTGCCGTCCGCCTCCTTGCGGTAGAAGCCGGCGCCGCTCTTCTGGCCGAGCCTGCCCGCGGCGACCAGGCGGGTGAGGATCGCCGGGGGCTGGAAGAGGTCGCGCTCCTCGTCGTTTTCGCCGCGCGCGAAGCTCGTCTCGATCACGTGGAGGAGGGTGTCGAGCCCCACCAGATCGGCGGTGCGGAAGGTGGCGCTCTTCGCCCGTCCCACCAGGGTGCCGGTGAGGCGGTCCACCTCTTCCACCCGCAGCCCCAGGTCGATGGCGCTCTTCAGGGTGATCAGCAGGGAGTAGACCCCGATCCGGTTGCCGATGAAGTTCGGGGTGTCCTTGGCGTGAACGATCCCCTTGCCGAGGCGCTCTTCGCCGAAGGCGGCGATCCGCGCCACCACCGCCGGGTCGGTCGCCGCGCCCGCCACCAGCTCCAGCAGGTGCATGTAGCGCGGCGGGTTGAAGAAGTGGGTGATGAGGAAACGGCGCTGCACCGCGGCGGGGAGGACCGCGGCGAGGTCGGCGAGGGGCAGCCCCGAGGTGTTGGAGGAGAGGATGGCGGTGGGCGCGAGGTGCGGGGCGATCCGCTCGAACAGGGCGTGTTTGATCTCCAGCCGCTCCGCCACCGCCTCGACCACCCAGTCCACTTCGCTGAGGCGGGGGAGGTGGTCGCCGTAGTGGCACGGGGTGATCCGGCGCGCGTTGCCCGGCTTGAACAGGGGCGCGGGTTTGAGGGTGGTGGCGTGGGCTAGCCCCTTGAGGGCGGCCTCTTGGCTGATGTCGAAGAGGAGGCAGGGGAGGCCAGCGTTGGCGAAGTGGGCGGCGAGTTGCGCCCCCATCACCCCCGCCCCGAGGACCGCAACCTTTTCGATCTGAGTATCCATGGCGTTGCCGTGTGCGAGATGGGGGAGGAGGTAACCGCCGCTCACCGCCGCCACCGGCAAGTCGCGATTCGCCCTGCTCGGCGGGTCGCGCTCGCCTCCGGGTGGCTCTTCATGGCGCGGTGGCGGCGGTGGTAAGGGGTGGGGGGTTAGGGCCGCCGGAGGAGGGTGGCGATCCCCTGGCCGGTGCCGATGCACATGGTCGCCAGCCCCAGGTGGAGGTCGCGCTGCTCCATCACGTTGATCAGGGTGGTGAGGATGCGCGCCCCGGAGCAGCCGAGGGGGTGGCCGAGGGCGCAGGCGCCGCCGTTGAGGTTGATCCGCTCGCTCGGCCAGCCACCTTTGCGGATCACGTAGAGAGACTGAGCGGCGAACGCCTCGTTGAGCTCGATCGCCTCGATCTGGTCGAGCCCCACCCCCGCCTTGGCGAGGGCCTTGGCGGTCGCCGGCAACGGCCCCATGCCCATCCGCGTCCAGTCCACCCCGGCCACCGCCCGGCCGAGGATGGTGGCGCGCGGGGTCAGGCCGTGGCGGAGGGCAAAGGCGCGGCTGGTCAGCAGTAAGGCGGCAGCGCCGATGGAGAGCGGGCTGGAGGTGGCGGCGGTGACCGTGCCGCCGGCGAGAAAGGCGGGCTTGAGCGAGCGGATCTTCGCCACGTCCGGCTCGCGCGGCCCCTCGTCGCGCTCCACCACCGAGCCGCCCCCAACGGTCACCGGAACGAGCTCGTTGGCGAACCGCCCCGCCGCCTGCGCCGCCAGGGCCTTCGTGTGCGAGGCGATGGCGAACGCCTCTTGATCGGCACGGGTGATTTGCGCGTCGGCGGCGAGGAGCTCGGCGGTCTCGCCCATGCCCATGTAGAACTGCTGGGCGGCGAGCTTGGGGTGGAAGTCCGGGGCAAAGCCGCCCATGGGGATGGAGAACATGTCCTCCACCCCGGCGGCGACGCCAACCTCAAGATCGCCCGCCTCGATGGCGGTGGAGAGCTGGTGGACGGCGTCCATGGAGGAGCCGCAAAAGCGGTTCACCACCTTGCCGCCGCACTCTTTGGGAAGGCCGGCCAGCAGCGCCACCGAGCGGCCGAGGAGCATCCCCTGCGGCCCCTCGGGGAAGGCGCAGCCGACCACCACGTCCTCGACCAGCGCCGGCGCCACCTTCGGCTGGCGCGCCAACAGCGCCGCCACCACCTGGGCGCACAGGTCGTCGGAGCGGGTCCCGATGATGTGGCCGCCCTTCACCCCGATGGGGGAGCGCACGGCGTCGATGATGACGGAGTTGTGTTCGGCCATGGCGCTCTCCTCGCGGGGGGTGGGGTCAGAAGGGGTAGCTCTCTTTGGCGTAGGCGTACTCGGCGATCGCGCGCTTCAGGCGGAGGATGTCGGTGCGCGGGATCATCCGTGCCTGGAAGCGGCGCAGGCGCTCGATCATGGCCATCGGTAGGGCGCCGCGGAAGATGCCGTTGAGGCCGGTGAGGGCGAGGTTCAGCAGGCGGATCGACGCCTCCGCCGCCTGCACTTGCGC
Organism: Nitrospirae bacterium CG2_30_70_394; assembly: GCA_001873295.1. GTDB lineage: Bacteria > CG2-30-53-67 > CG2-30-53-67 > CG2-30-70-394 > CG2-30-70-394 > CG2-30-70-394. The sequence goes on from MNYW01000178.1 coordinate 11,744, forward strand.
GACCTTCATCGCGGTGGGCTGCGCTGCCGCCCGTGGGTCGAAGAGGGCAGCGCGGCCGAGGGTGGATTCGGCGGTGTAGATCTCGATGAACATGTTCGCGAGGAGCTCCATGAGCTGTTGCTCGTGCTTGAGGTCCTGGCCGAACTCGTTGAGCGCCTCGTGGAGGAGCGACAGGGCGAGCCGCTTGCCCGCCTCAAGCGCCGCCCTCTCCGCCACCAGCGCGCCGCCGGCCGCCTCCGGCTCATCGTCGAGGAAGGCGTCGATGGCGCGGATCTGGGTGCGGATCGGGAGCTCCTCCAAGATCGCCCGCTTCATCACCGTGCCGGCGACGATCTGCCGGTTGATCTCGTTCGTCCCCTCCCAGATCCGGTCGATGCGCGTGTCGCGGTAGGGCCCGGCCATGGGGAACTCCTCGATGAAGCCGTAGCCACCGAGGATCTGCACCCCGTGGTCGGTCACCATCCCCAGGGTCTCGCTGCCGACCACCTTCGCCATG
>MNYW01000105.1 GCA_001873295.1 Nitrospirae bacterium CG2_30_70_394
GACCCGCTGGCGTTGGCGGCCTGGGGGTAACCCGCCCGATGGCCTGGGCAGGTACCGCGCATGGGCGCGGGGCCGCATCGACGGGGTGCGGGCGACGCCCTCGGGTCTACGCGCGCGGGCCAAAGATCCGGGGTCAGTGGATCGCCAGGGCGACGGCCGCGCTCTGGGCGGGGCCGGTGGCGGCGACCACCGGTTGGTCGGTGTACTTGGGCAGGCGCGGGACCTTGACCGTGAGGGTGGTGGCGGTGCGTGCCACCAGCGGGGCGGCCTTGTTGCCGATGGTGACGGTGGTGGTGGTGTCGAAGGCACGGCCGGTGAGGGTGAGGCGCTGCTTGGGGAGGCGGTGGTCGGCGGAGAGGGCGGTGATCTCCGGTGCCACCGGGTTGTCGACGGTGACCCGGAGCGGGGCGGTGGCGGTACTGTTGCCCGCGCTGTCCACGGCCCACAGGGAGAGGGTGTGGTCTCCGTTGGTGGTGCCGGTGGTCTGCCAGAGGAAGGTGTAGGGGGGGGTGTCGGCGGTGGCGTGGAGGTGGCCGTCGATGAGGAGCTGGACATGGGCGATGGCGCCTTCGTCGGTCGCCGATCCCGTCACGCTCACCGCGCCGCGCACCGTGGCGCCGGCCGCCGGGGCGGTGAGGGCAAGCTGCGGTGGGGTGGTGTCGGGCGGGGGCAGGGCGGCGGCGAGGGCGGCGGCCGCGTCCACGCGGCCGGCGCCGAAGGTGGCGTCGCGGCCCGCGGCGCCGAGGTCGGCAGCGGTGGACTCGAGCACCGCTTCCAGCTCGGCGGGGGTGAGGTCCGGGGCGGCGGAGAGGAGCAGGGCCGCGATCCCCGCCACCAACGGGCTGGCAAAGGAGGTGCCGGAGACGGTCGCGGTCCCGCCGCCGCGGGCGGTGGTGCGGATGGCGACGCCGGGGGCGGCAAGGTCGATGTACGGGCCAAAGCTCGCCCACGCCGGGTGGTCGTCGGCAGCGTCGGTGGCGGCGATGGAGAGGACGTTGGGCTGGTCCGCGGTGGCGTCGTAGACGCCGCTGTTGCCGCCCGCGGCGACTACCAGGCAGCCGTGGCCGCGGGCGTAGGCGAAGGCACTCGCCAGGGCGGTGGAGGAGTGGATCCCCTCGAAGGAGAGGTTGATCACCCGCGCGCCGCTGTCCACCGCCCAGGTGACCGCCTGGAGGATGGCGAAGAGGGAGGCGTAGCCGTCGCTGTTGGTTACCCGCACCGGCAGGAGGGTGCACCCCCACGCCGCGCCGGCGACGCCGGTTTCGTTGTCGGTGGTGGCGGAGGCGACCCCGGCCACCTCGGTGCCGTGGCCGAAGACGTCGTGGGTGTCGCCGTTGTTGTCCCAGAAGTTCCAGCCCGGGAGGAGCTGGGCGGCGAGGTCCGGGTGGGTGGCGTCGACGCCCGAGTCGAGGATCGCGATGGTGATCGTTGGGTCGCCGTGGGCGAGGTCCCACGCCTCTGGCAGGTGGACGGTGGTGACGTGGTAGGAGACCACCGGGTCGTTGGGCATCTCCGCCGGGGGGAGGAGGCGGTTGCGCTCGACGAAGGCGACCGCCGGATCGCGCGCCAGCCGCGCCATGGCCGCGGTCTCCTCGCCGGGGTCGACGCGCAGCAGGTGGGTGCGGGTGGCAACGTCGGCCACCGCGCCGATCGCGGCGGTGGTCACCGCCCCCGCCTTCAGGCCGACGATCAGCTCTCCGTCGACCACCGACGCGGTCCGGCCGGCCAGGGCTGGGGTGGCGGCGGCGAGGGTGAGGAGGAGGTAGACGAGGGTTCGCATGTTCAGGCTCCCGGCGGCCGGATCGGCACGCCGGGCAGGGGGTTGATCGGCCGGCTTGTTTCCTGGCCGTGGGGGTCTCCGTGGATCGACGTGGTTGCCGATAGGACAGGAAACCCAACACCACGCCGCCGCTTGTCCCCCCTCACCCGCATGGCCGACGCTCTCTCCACTGTGACCACGACGCCCTCCGCCATCACCGGGCGCCGTATGGCGTGGCTGCCGTACGTCGCCCCCTTCCTGGTCTTCGCCCTCTTTACCTACGGCGGCTCGGCGCAGCCGGCGGCGGCGCACACCTGGTACGTGGCGAAGACAGTGGCGGTCGGCACGTTGCTGTTTCTCTTTGCCCGCCGGTTGCCGGAGCTCGACTGGTGCGCCCCGGCGGCGGATTGGTGGATCGCGGCGGTCGCCGGGGTGGTGGTGCTGGGGGTGTGGGTGGCGCCGGAACAACTCCTCGCGCCCCTGAAGATCGGCGCCGCGACCGGCTTTGACCCGTACCGCTTCGGCCTCTCGCCCGCCGCCACCTGGGCGGTGATCGCGGTGCGCATCGCCGGCGCCGCCTTGGTGGTGCCGGTGATGGAGGAGCTCTTCTGGCGCGCCTTCTTGATGCGCTACATGGTCCGGGCCGACTTCCTCGCCCTGCCGCTGGGTTTCTATCACCCCTTCGCCTTCTTCGCGGTCGCGGTGGCGTTCGGCTTCGAGCACGACCGGTGGCTGGTGGGGATCGTCGCCGGCCTGGTCTACGGCGGCCTGCTGGTGTGGCGGCGGCGGCTGTTGCCGTGCATCGTCGCCCATGCGGTGACCAACCTCGGCTTGGGGATCTACGTGGTGGCGACCCGCAACTGGACCTTCTGGTAGAGTCCGCCACCCCGCGTGGTGCGGGCGTGGAGGCGGTGATGGCGGGGTGGTCCGAGCTCATGAGCGGCGGGACCGAGCACTTCCTGAAGGGTGAGCTCGCTGACGCGGTGGTCGTCTTCCGCGACGCCCTGGCCGAGGCCGAGCAGCTCTTCGCCGAGACGGACGAGCGCCGCCTCCTCTCCCTCACCATGCTCGCCACGGTCCTCGCCCTCACCGGCGAACACGCCGCGGCCGAGTCGATCTACCGCCACCAGCTCGCCATTCGCGAGGCGGCGGCGATGGCCGAGGACGCCGGCCTCGCCGAGGCCCTGGAGGGGCTGGCGCGTTGCCTGCGGGAGCGCGGCGAGGCGCCGGAGGCGGAGGGGGTCGAGGCACGGGCACGGGCGGTGCGGCTGGCGCTTGCTGGCGGCGGCGATGGCTGAGGTGCGCCTGGTGGTGACCACCGTCGACTCGTCCGAAGCGGCGCAGGGGATCGCCGACGGCCTGGTGGCGGATCGCCTCGCCGCGTGCGTGAACATTCTCCCCGGCGTGACCTCGGTCTACCGCTGGCAGGGGAGTGTGGCGGTGGCCGAGGAGTGGCTGCTCCTGATCAAGACCACCGCCGAGCGCCAGGCCGCGTGCCTCGCCGGCCTTGCCGCCCTCCACCCGTACGACGTCCCCGAGGCGATGGTGCTCGACGTCGCCGCCGGCCTGCCTGCCTACCTCGCCTGGGTGGCGGACTCGGTGGTCCCGGAGGCGGAGTGAAGGGGTTGCCGCCGTGGCTACCCGTCGCCCACCCTGGCACGCTGATGCGCTGGCGACCGGCGGTGGGGGTGCGCGAGTCGGAGCCGGGGGGGTGCGGCGCGCGGGCGGCGCGTGGCTTGTCTCGTTGGCGCGCGGGCTTATGCCCACTTCACCCCGGGAGGCTGGCAGACTTGGTCAGACCGAACGCAAAGCAGCGGCGCTGGGTGCGGCGGGCTCCCCTCTTCGTTGCCTGACCCCGCGGCGCGCGAAGAACCGCTCCCGATCCGGACGCGCGCCCGCCACTTCTCCCCCCACGATCGACAAAATCCGAGAGACTCCTCGCTGGATGGACCGGCCATGGTGCTGATCATCGATAACTACGACTCCTTCACCTACAACCTCGTCCAATACCTGGGCGAGCTGGGGGCGGAGGTGGAGGTCTACCGCAACGACCGGATCCGGGTGGCGGAGATCCGCGAGCTCGCCCCCAGCCACCTGGTGATCTCCCCCGGGCCGTGTACCCCTAGCCAGGCGGGGATCTCGGTGGCGGCGGTGCGCGAGCTGGCCGGGGTGATGCCGATCCTCGGGGTCTGCCTCGGCCACCAGTCGATTGGCGAGGCCTTGGGTGGCCGAGTGGTTGCGGCCAAGACCCTCATGCACGGCAAGACCTCGATGATCCACCACGATGGCCGCGGCCTCTTCGTGGGGCTGCCCAACCCCTTCGCGGCGACCCGCTACCACTCCCTGGCGGTGGAACGCGACTCCCTGCCGCCGGTGCTGGAGGTGAGTGCCTCCACCGACGACGGCGAGATCATGGGGCTGCGCCACCGTACCCTGGCGGTGGAGGGGGTGCAGTTTCACCCGGAGTCGATCCTCACCACCGTGGGCAAGGAGCTGCTCCGCAACTTCCTCCGCATGACCGTTGCCACCGCGGCCTAGGGCGAGAGTCTTCTTCCCAGGAGAACCGAGATGTTTCAAGAGATCCTTCCACGGCTGCTTGACCGGCGGGACCTGACCGTCGCGGAGGCGGAGGCGGTCTTCACCGAGGTGATGGATGGGGCGCTGACGCCGGTCCAGATCGGTGCCCTGCTGGTCGCGTTGCGCACCAAGGGGGAGACCGTGGCGGAGATCACCGGCGCGGCGCGCGCCATGCGCGGTCACGCCACCCGGGTGGAGTTGGGCGACTGCGTGGCGGTGGACACCTGTGGCACCGGCGGCGACGGCGCGCACACCTTCAACATCTCCACCACCGCGGCCTTCGTGGTCGCCGGCGCCGGCCTGCCGGTGGCGAAGCACGGTAACAAGGGGGTGTCGTCGAAGTGTGGCTCGGCGGACCTCCTCACCGCCCTCGGGGTGCGGCTCGACCTCACCCCGGAGCGGATGGCGGCGTGCGTCCGCGAGGTGGGGCTCGGCTTCCTCTTCGCACCGCTCTTGCACCAGGCGATGCGCTACGCCGGGCCGGTGCGCGCCGAGTTGAAGACGCGCACGATCTTCAACCTCCTCGGCCCCCTGACCAACCCAGCGGGCGTCCCCTTTCAGGTAGTGGGGGTCTTCGCGGGTCGCTGGGTGGAGCCGGTGGGGAGGGTGCTCGCCGAGCTTGGCTGCCGCCACGCCTTCGTGGTCCACGGTGACGACGGCCTCGACGAGGCGACGGTGACCGGCAAGACCTACTACGCGGAGGTGAAGGGGGGAACGGTCCACCCCGGCGTGATCACCCCCGAGGCGGTGGGGCTCGCCAGCCACCCCGCCTCGACCTTGGTGGGCGGCGACCCGGCGGCGAACGCGGCGATCACCCGCCAAGTCTTGGCCGGTGCGGTGGGAGCACAGCGCGACGTGGTGCTGCTCAACGCCGCCCTCGCCCTCGTGGCGGGCGGGCGCGCCGCGACGATCACGGCAGGGATCGCCCAGGCGGCGGCGGCGATCGATTCGGGTGCGGCCGCCACGGTGCTGGAGCGGCTGGTGGCCTTCACCCAGGGCGGGTGAACGGGATGGCCCGCGGAGGCTGCCGGACTTTGTCCCGAGCGACTGGGCAGAGGCGGGCTATGGCCGGAGCGCGGGCCCCGATCGGCGCTTGCTCTTCGTTCCCTAGGAGTCAGTCGGGAGCGGTTCCTAGCGCGTCTTGGGGCCAGGCCACGCAGAGGGGAGCCCTTCGCGCCCCGCAGCGCTGCTTTGCGTTCGATCGGGATCAAGTCCGACAGGCGCCTAGCCCCACGCGGTTCGACCCACGGATTTCGATCCGGACGCGCGCCCGCTTGCTTGCGCCACGAACGCCCCACTCTGCCCGCCTCCCTGGGGTGGGACGGAGAGGGCCCGGCAGCGACGCGCCATCGCGGGAGCTGGTGCGGGTCGGGGCGGGCGTGGCGGGGGCGTAGGTGGACCGCGCCCAGCCTGGGCGGTTCGCCGCCTTCTACTTTGCCTACTTCGCCGGCCTTGGGGTCTTCCTCCCGTACTTCAACCTCTACTGTAAGCACCTCGGCCTCTCCTCGTGGGAGATCGGCGCCCTCTCCATGACGGTGCCGGTGGGGCGCGTCCTGTTCAGCTTCCCGATCACCCACTGGGCGGACCGGAGGTGCCGCCAGCGCGGCGTGATGCGGGTGGCCGCCTGGGGGTCGGTGGCGGCCACCGTTGCCCTTTTTTTTCCGCACCACTTTCCGGGCCTGCTCCTGGCCATGGCCGCCTACGCCATCGTGTCGGTCCCCCTTCTGCCCCTGGTAGAGGCGGTGACCCTCGAGGGGGTCGGCCACTACGGCTGGAACTACGGCCGGGTGCGAATGTGGGGGACCCTCGGCTTCATCTGCCTGTCGGTCGGCTTCGGCCGCCTCCTCGACGGCCTGCCGATCGTGAGCGTGGTGGCGGGGATGGCGGTGCTGGCGCTGGTCAACGCCCTCACCGTCGAGGCCCTGCCGCCGGGCCTCGGCGGGATCGCGCAGCGGGTGCCGCCGCTCATGCCGGTGCTCCGCCGGCCCGCCCTCGTCCTCTTCCTCGCCGCCTGCGTGATGATGCAGGCGTCACACGCCACCTACTACGGCTTCTTCTCCATCTACCTCGCCTCCATCGGGGTGGGGCCGGGGACCATCGGCCTGTTGTGGGGGATCGCCACGGTGGCCGAGCTGGTGGTGATGGCGGCGGCAAGCCGGCTGGTGGCGCGCCTCGGTGAGGGGCGGGTGATGGCCCTGTCGCTTGTCTTGGCGGCGCTCCGCTGGGGGGTGTTGGCGACCTCCACCCACCTTTGGGTGATTGGCGCGAGCCAGCTCCTCCACGCCTTCACCTTCGGCACCTTTCACGTCGCCGCCATCCACTTCACCCACGACGCCTTCCCCGCCGGCCTGCGCGCGTCGGGCCAGTCGATCTACTCCCTGGCCTCCTTCGGCATCGGGATGATCCTCGGCTACGGCGCCAGCGGCCTCCTCTACGACCCCCTCGGCGCGCGCCTCCTGTTCGCCGGGAGCGCCGGCGTCGCCCTGGTCGCGGCGGTCGCCATCCTCCCCCTCGGCCGGGGCGGTGGCGAGGGGTGAGGCCTCCGCTCGCCGTCGATCGCCACCCCGTCCGGCTGGCGCCTCGACCCGCGTGTGGCGTTGCCGTGCGCCGTCGCGGGCGCCCGCGCCGCCTTGTCGCCTCCGCGGGGGCTTCCTACACTGGCCGCGTCGCGGGCGGGGTAGGGGAGGGAGGCTTCGCCACGAACGTCCTCTAGTACGGGAGAGAGCTCATGGAAAAGAAGCGCGTCACCATCGTCGGCGCGGGCAACGTCGGCGCCACCACCGCCCGCGCCTTTGCGGAGATGAACTGCGTCCAGGAGGTGGTCCTGCTGGACGTGGTGGAGGGGATCCCCCAGGGCAAGGCGCTCGACATCCAAGAGTCCGCCTCCCTGCGTGCCTTCGACACCACGGTCACCGGCACCAACGACTACGCCGCCACCGCCGGCTCGGTGGTCACCGTGATTACCGCCGGCGTGACCCGCAAACCGGGGATGAGCCGCGACGACCTCCTCGGCACCAACGCCAAGATCGTCGCCGGGGTGACCCGCTCGATCCTCGAACACTCGCCGGACACTATCTTCATCGTCGTTTCCAACCCGGTCGACATCATGACCCAGCTTGTCCGCCAGCTCTCCGGCCCGCCGAAGCAGCGGGTGCTGGGGATGGCCGGGGTGCTGGACACGGCGCGCTTTCAGACCTTCGTCGCCGAGGAGGTCGGGTGCAGCTACCAGGACGTGGTGGGGATGGTCCTCGGCGGCCATGGCGATCAGATGGTGCCCCTGTTGCGCCTGTGCAGCGCCGGCGGCGTGCCGGTGCGCGAGCTGATCTCCGCGGATCGACTTCAGGAGATCGTCAGCCGCACCCAGAAGGGCGGGGCAGAGATCGTCTCCCTGCTGAAGACCGGCTCCGCCTTTTTCGCCCCCGGGGTGTCGGTGGCGGAGATGGCGCGCGCGGTGGTCACGGACTCCAAAAGGGTGATGCCGTGCGTCGCCGCCTTGGAGGGGGAGTTCGGCATCCGCGACATCATGATGGGGGTGCCGTGCGTCCTCGGCATCGACGGGGTGGAGAAGATCCTCGACTTCCCGCTCGACGCGGAGGAGCGGGCCCTGATGGACGCCTCCGCCGCCTCGATCCGCAAGAATGCCGAGTTCATCAAGGACTACCGGTAGCCCCATGGCCCGCTGGCCGCTTGCTGCCCTTTTCGTGCTGGTCGCCGCGTGCGCGGTGAACCCGGTGACCGGGCGCCAACAGGTGGCCCTCCTCTCCACCGCCCAGGAGGTCGACCTCGGGGCGCATGAGCATCCGGCGATCCTCGCCGAGTACGGCGAGCTCCAGGCGCCGGCGGTACGCGACTACGTGGCGCGGGTTGGGCAGGGGCTCGCGGCCCGCTCCCACCGGCCCGGCATCGCCTACCACTTCACCGTCCTCGACTCGCCGATCCTCAATGCCTTCGCCATCCCCGGCGGCTACGTCTACGTCACCCGCGGCCTGCTCGCGGAGTTGAACAACGAGGCGGAGCTCGCCGGCGTGATCGGCCACGAGATCGGCCACGTCACTGCCCGCCACGGGGTGACTCGCTACACCCAGCAGGCGGGCTACCAGCTCCTGCGCGGCGTGGCGCTGATGCTGGAGCCGGGGCTCGCCAACTGGACCCAGCTCTCCGACCTCGCCTTCACCGCCACCGTGCGCGGCTACGGTCGCAACGAGGAGCTCCAGTCCGACGAGCTCGGCCTCGCCTATGCCGCCGCCGCCGGCTACGACACCGGCCAGCTCCACCACTTCTTCGAAACCCTCCAGCGCCAGGAGCGCGACGCCGACGGCGGCGGCTATCACGGCCTCTTCGCCACCCACCCGGAAACCCAGGCTCGGATCGAGCGGCTGCGCGGCCTGGAGCGCGCCAACCCGGGCGGCAAAGAGGTGGGGCGCGAGGCGTATCTGCAGGCGATCGACGGGATCACCGTGGGGCCGTCGCCCGACGAGGGGCGGGTGGTGGAGGGGCGCTACCTCAACGTCCCCTACGACGTCGCCCTCACCATCCCCGGCGGCTGGCAGGCGCGCACCGCGCGCGGCCGCCTCCTCCTCACCCCGCGTGGTGGCGGCGTCGCATGGGAGGCGCAGATGCGGCCGGCGCAGGCGGGGGAAAACAGCGAGACGGTGATGCGGCAGCTCCTCGCCCAGGTCGGCAGCCCGGCGCGGCCGGCGTGGGCGCTCCACCCCCACGGCGCGCAGGTAGTGGACGCGGCGGCGAGCGCGGCGGGCAAGCCGGTGGGGGTGCGGATCACCACCTGGGTCCACCAGGGCCACGTCACCGTGGTCACCGCCCTCGCCCCGGCCGGAGCCTTCGCGCGGCTGGCCCCCGCCTTCGACCAGATCACCGCCACCCTCGCCCCCCTCACCGCATCCGAGATCCAACGCGCCCAACCGCTCCACCTGCGGATCCAGCGCGCCCAAGCCGCCACCTCCTTTGCCGCCCTCGCCGGCAGCGACCCCACCCCCGACCACGACCCCACCTGGCTCTCCTTTTTCAACGGCTACGGCGGCGCCCCAAACCCGCGCGCGGGCGACCTGGTGAAGGTGATCGCACCGTAGGGCAGGGCGCCCGGTGGCCATCCGCCTTCCCCGCACCGGCAGGGTAGAAGGCAGAAAGTAGAAGACTCCTCCCCCCGCGCGGCGGCGCCGCCGGGAGGGGGTTCCGCACTCCTAACCGTGGCTCGCACACCCGCGGGCGCGGCGCCCAGTGGCTGGGGGGAGCCGGCCTCGCGCGGGGGTCGCGGGGGGCGGATCGTCGTGCGGGCTCGCCCCTAACCTCCCCCGCCC
>MNYW01000077.1 GCA_001873295.1 Nitrospirae bacterium CG2_30_70_394
CGCGGCGACTAGGGAACACGGAGGTGGAGACCTACGGCGCGATCATCCAGATCGCCCTCGCCGCCTACGCCGTCGGCGGTGCCGCCCTTGGCAAGGCGTACTGGGACTACTTCTACGACCTGATCATTCTCCTCGTGCTGGTGCACACCCTCCTGCCCCTGGCGGCGGACGGTCCGGCGGCGGACGAGGCGGGGGTGGCGGGGGTGGCGGCTGCAACCGTGGCGCGCTGGCGTCCCCCCGAACGGCCGCGGGGCGGGTCGCCGCCCCCGCCCCCGCGGGTCGCCCGGTGGGCGGTAGGTTCCCCCCGGCGTGGGGCGTGACCTGGGTCGCGCCTCAGGGGGTGGGGCGCGGGAGCAGGGTGGCGGGCGTCGCGCTGCGGCTGGCCGGGAGGATCCAGGTGAGCAGGGCGCGGAGGGAGATGGCACCGAGGGCGGCGGTGGCGATGCCGAGGGCCACGGCGACCCCGGGGTATGCCGGGAGGAGGCGCATCGCGCCGTCGAGGAAGATGCCGTGGAGGAGGAAGTATTCGTAGACGTATCCCCCGGCCACCGTACCCCCCGGGAGGGAAAGGGTGGGGAGGGCGAGGGCAACGGTGAGGAGGAGCAGGCTCAACGCGCCGTAGAGAAACTGCGGGTTGAGCCACTGGCAAAGGACGAGGGCCGCGACGATCCAGCCGGCGCGGATGGGCAAGCGCCGGCCCATCAGGCCGCAGACGCCGGCGAGGCAGAAGGTGATCATGTGGCGGCTGAGCGAGCTCTCCCAATGGCCGGCGAGGAGGAGACCAGCAACCGCAGCGGCCGACAGGTAGAGCAGGATCGGCTTGCCCGTCACCTTGGCGACGAAGGTGACCGTGTAGCAGAGCAGGATCAGGGAGATGAACCAGGAGACGACATTGACGAGCTCCCAGCCGTGGGTGAAGAAACCAATCCCCGCCATCTGGGAGAGGAGCTGGTAGGCGGTGAACGGTTTGTCATGGAAGGCGCGGGTCACCACGAAGCTGGCCGCCATCACGATCCAGTAGGCGGGGTAGATCCGGAGCAGGCGGCGCCACAGCCAACGAGACGCGGGGCGGGGGTCGCGGGCGGCCAAAAAGCCGCTGAGGGCGCCGAAGAGGGCGACGCCGGCCTGGCCGAGAGAGAGGGTGCCGACCTGGGTGAGGGCGTAGTGGTCGGTGACCGACATGGCGTGCTGGACGGTCACCAGGACGATCGCCAGGAGGCGCAGGAGATCGAGGCTCGCCAGGTGGTCCGATCGGCCGCCGGTCGCGTCGTCCATGGGGGATGTCGTGGTCGAGGGTGTAGCCACAGCGCCGCACAGTGGACCACGGTCGGTGACAGTGCTCACGCGCCGGGAGGTGAAGCTAGGGGAGGAGGGAAGCGGGGCTCGGGGCGGATCTCGCCGGGCCGATGAGGTGGCCACTGTTCCGGGGTGTGGTTAGGCTACCGCCTCCCTCTTTTTGCCGGAAAGGCGTTGCGATGGCCGAGCAGCAGCCGCTTCACCCCCTCCTGGTGGTCGCCGAGACCGCCGCCCGCGCGGCGGGCGCGGTGGCCCTTTCCATCTACCACCAGGCGGAGGTGCGGAGCTGGGAGAAGGGCGAGGACAATCCCCTCAGCGAGGCGGACCTGGCGGTGGACCGGTTGCTCCACGAGCGGCTCCTCGGTGCGGCGCCTGACTTCGGCTGGCTCTCCGAGGAGAGTCTCGACGACCCGGCGCGTCTGGCGCGCGACTGGGTGTGGGTGGTGGACCCGATCGACGGGACCAAGGAGTTCCTCCAGAAGGTCCCCCACTGGACCGTCTCCATCGGCCTCGTCCACCACGGCGTGGTGCAGCTCGGGGTGGTCTTCAACCCCAGTGAGGACTTGTTGGTGGCCGGGGCGGTGGGGGAAGGGATTACCACCAACGGCGTGCCAGCGACCCTGTCGGCGACCACCGAGCTTGTGGGTGCACACCTGGTGGGGAGTCGCAGTGAGCAAAAGCGCGGCGAGTTCGACGACGTGCGCGACCTCTACCGCTTCGAGGCGGTGGGCTCCATCGCCTACAAGATGGCCCTGTTGGCGATCGGCCGGTGCGACCTCTACTACACCCTCAGCCCGAAGCACGAGTGGGACATCTGCGGCGGCCACGCCCTGGTGGTCGCGGCCGGCGGCCGGGTGACCCAAAAAGATGGGACGCCGATCCTCTACAACCAACCCAAGGCGAAGTACCGCAGCGTAGTGGCCGCGAATCCGATCCTTCACGCCCAGCTTTTGGCGCGCCTGAAAGGGGCCGAGCTGTCGCCGGACCTGCACGCGCGCTAGGCGTTTGGACCCTGGCAGCCGATGGGGATTCCATGTGTTGGCACCGTACCAGTTGTTCTCTCGTGACCCGGGCTGATCCGGCTTGCGGTTCGCCAGTTTCCCCCGGCGGTTCGCGGAGATCCCCGCGGCGGCCGTCGTTCGCGTTCGTTGCGCCGCGCCGCGTGCGCAGAAAAATGGAGTGACCATGAAGCCCTCGTTGAACCCGCCTCTCTCCGTCGCCGGTGGCGTGGAAGACCACCTCAACCCGCCCCACGGTGGTCGCCTGTGCGAGCTGCTCCTCCCCGCCGAGGAGGCGGCGGCGCGCAAGGAGGGGTGCCGCGATCTCCCCTCCATCGACCTCGATGCCCGCTCCCTGTGCGACCTGGAGCTCCTCCTCACCGGCGGCCTGTCGCCGCTCACCGGCTTCCTCGACCAGGCGGACTACGAGGCGGTGGTTGAGTCGATGCGGCTGGCGGATGGGACCCTCTGGCCGGTGCCGATCGTTTTGCCGGTAGATGCGCAGCTCGCCGGCCGCCTCAGCGCCGGGATGGAGGTCGCCCTGCGCGACCCCGAGGGGGTGATCCTCGCCATCCTCACCGTCGGCGATGTGTGGGAGCCGAACAAGGCGCGCGAGGTGGAGCGGGTCTACACCACCACCGACGAGCGCCACCCGGGGGTGCGGGCGGTGCTGGCGCGGCCGAGCTTTTGCGTGGGCGGCCGAGTGACCGGGCTCCAGCTCCCGGTCCACTACGACTTCAAGACCCTCCGCCTCACCCCGCGCGACGTGCGCACCTACGCCGGCCGCTTCGGTTGGCAGCGGTTGGTCTCGTTCATCACCCGCAACCCGCTGCATCGGGCGCATGTGGAGATGACCCAGCGCGCCTGCCGCGAGCACAACGCCAACCTCCTCCTCCACCCGGTGGTGGGGCCGACCCAGCCCGGCGACGTGGACCACTTCGTGCGCGTCCGCTGTTACCGCAAGGTGGCGCAGCGCTACCCCCAGGACCTCATGCTCTTCGGCCTGCTGCCCGCGGCGATGCGCATGGCCGGGGGGCGCGAGGCACTTCTGCACGCGATCATCGAGAAGAACCACGGCTGCTCGCACATCATCGTCGGCCGTGACTACGCCGGCCCGGCGGTCGACGAAGGCGAGCCGCCGTTTTATCCGCCGTATGCGGCCCAGGAGCTCCTCGCCACCCACTGCGCCGAGCTGGGGATCGAGATGGTCCCCTTCCGCAAGCTGGTCTACGTCCCCGAGGAGGAGCGCTACCTCGCCGACGACGAGCTCCCGCCGGGGGCGCGGACCGCGGAGATCTCCGGCTGCGGCCTGCGCTGCTACCTCCAAAAGGGGCTCCCGGTGCCTTCGTGGTACTCCTACCCGGAGGTGGTCGAGGAGCTGAAGAAGGCGTACCCGCCGCGTTCCAAGCGCGGCTTCACGGTCTTCTTCACCGGTCTCTCGGGGGCCGGCAAGTCGACGATCGCCAACGTCCTCTTGACCCGCCTCCTGGAGCAGGGTGACCGGCCGGTGACCCTCCTCGATGGCGACATCGTCCGCCGCCACCTCTCCTCCGAGCTCGGTTTTTCGCGCGAGCACCGCGACCTCAACGTCCAGCGCATCGGCTACGTGGCGAGTGAGATCACGAAGAACGGCGGCATCGCCATCTGCGCCCCGATTGCGCCGTACGAGCACACCCGCCGCGTCAACCGCGAGATGATCGCCCAGTATGGCGGTTACATCGAGGTGTACGTGGCCACGCCGCTCACCGTCTGCGAGGGGCGTGACCGCAAGGGGCTCTACGCCAAGGCGCGCGCCGGCCTGATCAAGGAGTTCACCGGGATCAGCGACCCCTACGAAGAGCCGCAGCGGGCCGAGGTGAGCATCGACACCGCGCACCTGAATCCGGATGAAGCGGTGCAGCAGTTGCTTCACTATCTCCGTCGCGAGGGCTGGATCGAGTAACGGCGGAGCCCGGCACGCCATCTCCGAAGTGTGAGCTTGTCCGGAAATCCTCACCGTACAACCCGTACGCCTCCGGCTTCCGGTCAAGCGCGCAACCCGCGAAGGCGGTGACAAGACGGGATGAGAAAATCGGGAGCGATCCTTGCGGCGGTTCTTGGCGTCCTTGCGGTGTTGTTATCGCAACTTCTGCCATTGCGGACGGCTACGGCGGCAGCGTCCCGTCTGCGCGTGGTTTTCCGTTATGACGACTATTCGCGCTTGAGTGATACGGATCTGGAGAAAGATATTTTTGGGACCGTCGACGACGCAGGTATGTCGTTGGTTGTAGCGGTCATTCCTTTTCCAGGTCGTCCTTACCCTTGGGAGAAAGATTCAAATCGGGAAGAGATCGGGCTGGGTGAAACAAAGGCTGGCCTGCTCCGCACGTATGTGGGGCGTGGCGCGGTGGATCTAGCGGTGCATGGATACAGCCATCGTGCGAACTTTGATGGGCCACCTGGAAAGTCTGAGTTTGCAACCCTTCCTCTTGTCCGACAGCGCCAGCTTCTGGTCTCGGCGAAGGAGGAGCTTGAGCGAACTATGGGTCTGCGAATCGACTCTTTCGTTCCCCCTTTTAACTCCTTTGACGACAACACGGTGATCGCCTTAGGCCATGTTGGCTTCAAGCTCAGTTCTGCAGGAATAACCAGCATCCAACGAGATCATGAATCACTGAGGAGTCTTCCCGGAACGCTTCGTCCACAACGGCTTCGTAAAACGATTGAAGGTGCCCAGTCGGAAGGTCTGATGGATGCGCTTGTAGTTGTCACCATGCATTCCTTTGATTTTGCCGAGAGTGGCGAGCCGTTGCCAGCGTGTCGCATGGGGTAAATGGATGGTCGAAAATACTCGATCGCGGAGTTTGCGCAGGATCTCGCGTGGCTGAAGCAGCTTCCTGGTGTTGAGGTTGTCTCTACGAGAGCTCTCATGGCTAGTGGCGAAGATCTGTCAATCAAACGACTCGATGCGAACGACGCTGTGCGTCGTTCGTGGATCGTTCGCCACTCTCTCATGGCGCCGTTGTTAGCGCATGGGCCGCTGGATGGCGTTTTCTACACCACGGAAGACGCACGGCGTCTCTTGCTAAAAGAGAGACTCGGCGCTGTGTTGCTGTACGGCACTCTCTTTACGTTTTCCACGGTGATGATGTTATGGGTGCTGTACCGGTTCCGGCGGACGAGCGGGGTGCTATGGATGGCCATTTCCGTGTCGTTAGTGGTGATTGGTGCGGTGGCTGTCTCCCACGGACTCCATGGCGGCTTTTACGGGAAATGCGTTGCGCTTCTTTGCCTCTGTGGTGGTGGTCTTCTAGGGAATGTATGGGGCGCGGTGGTCTTTCATCAGCGTAGAGGGATTACCCCGGTGTGGCGCTCTGTGCAGTGAGGGGAGTTCGTTGAAGGTGGCCTCTTCCCGTGTCTCCGGTGACCGCGTGCCGCCGGCCGGCGGCTCCGGTGTGAACGGGATACACCAGCGCCCCCTGCGCATCTGCCACGTGGTCTATCGCCTCGCCACGGGCGGTCTGGAAAACGGCCTGGTGAACCTGATTGAGCGGCTGGATCCGGCGCGCTTTGTGCACCAGATCGTCTGTGTCGACCGGGCCACGGATTTCGCCCGGCGGCTGACCCGGCCGGTGGAGATTGCCGAGCTGCGCAAGCGGTCGGGCTTCGAGGCCGCCTTCTATCTCCGTGCCTGGCGCTGCTTCCGCCGCCTGCGCCCCGACCTCGTTCACACCCGCAACACCGCCGGCCTCGATTGCATCCTCCCGGCGCGCCTCGCGGGGGTGCGGGCGATCGTCCACGGCGAGCACGGCCGCACCGCTGGCGATCCCGGAGGGTTGAACCCGCGCCACAACCTGTTCCGCCGCCTTAACTCCCCCATGGTTCGTCGCTTTACCACCGTCTCCGCCGACCTCGCCGATTGGCTTACGACGACCGTGGGGATCGCGGCGCGCAAGGTGCAGGTGCTGATGAACGGTGTGGACACGGAGCGCTTCGCCCCGGGAGGCGTCGAGCGTGGCGCCGTGCTGGGTCAGCTCCCGGACGGCGCGGTGGTCGTCGGGACGGTGGGACGGCTCGATCCGGTGAAGGGCCACACCACCCTGGTGTCGGCGGTGGCGCGCCTGGGTGAGAAGGTCCACCTGGTGATTGTGGGCGACGGTCCGGAGCGGGGGCGCCTCGCGGCGGCGGTGGCCGCAGCGGGGATCGGGGCGCGGGTCCACCTGCTCGGCGAGCGGTCCGACGTCCCGGCGTTGTTGCGCGCCTTCGATATTTTCTGTCTGCCCTCCCGCGCCGAGGGGATCTCCAACACGCTGCTGGAGGCGATGGCCACGGGGCTGCCGGTGGTGGCGACCGCGGTGGGCGGCAACCCGGAGCTGGTGGTCGAGGGAAAGACCGGCCTGCTGGTCCCCGCCGCCGACGTGGCAGGGCTGGCGACCGCTCTCGATCGCCTCGCGAGCGACGCCGCAACCCGCGCGCGCTTGGGCGTGGCGGCGCGCCGACGGGCGGCGGCAGAGTTCAGCGTCGAGCAAATGGCGATCCGTTACGATACGTGCTACACGCTAGTCGCCCGGGAATGCGGGCTCCGTGTCGATCCTGAGGGGCGATGAACAGGCCGACCTCCACCTATCTCGATTTCGTCCGGTTCTTCGCCGCCGTCATCGTCTTCTTCACCCACGCGAGCTACGCGCGCCTCGAGGGGGAGCGGTTCATCCCGTTTACCTGGTTCTCCCTCGAAGCGGTGATCACCTTCTTTGTCCTCTCCGGCTTCGTGATCGCCTACGTGTCGGAGGCTAAGGACCGCGACCTCTACCATTACTTCCTCAGCCGCTCGTCGCGCCTCTACTCGGTGGTCTTGTCGGCGATCGTGGTGACGATGGCGGTGGACACCCTCGGCAGCCACCTCGATCCCGCCCTGTACGACGGCTGGTGGTACGCGAGCAGCAACCCCCTCTTTCGTGCCTTCGCCAGCCTCACCTTCGTGAACGAGGTGTGGGGATGGTCGGTGCGCCCGTTCACCAACGGCCCCTTTTGGTCGGTGAGCTACGAGGCGTGGTACTACATCTTCTTCGCCTGCGTTGCCTATTTCTCGGGAAGGTGCCGGCTCCTTTTGACCGGCGGCGCGCTCGTCCTCATGGGGCCGAAGATCCTCCTCTTGTTGCCGGTGTGGCTGACCGGGGTCATCGCCTATCGGCTGACTGCGCGGTGGGCGGCAGGGCCGGCCACGGGCGGCGCCCTCTTCCTCGCCTCCCTTGGCCTCGCCCTTCTCTACTGGAAGCTCCAGGTGCGGAGTGCGTGCTTTGATCTGCTGGCCAGCGTGGCGGGTGAAAAGACCCTCTTTCAGCTCCTCCACCAGTCGCGTGACTTCCTCGCCAGTTGGCTCTTCGGGGCGATCGTGGCGGTGAACTTTGTTGGCTTCGCCAAGGTGTCGCCCTGGTTGGAGCGACCCCTGCAGCGGATTGAGGGGCCGATCCGCTTCCTCGCCTCGTACACCTTCTCCCTCTATCTGCTCCATTACCCCCTGCTCCACTTCTTCTACGCCCTCACCCACCGGACCTACCTCACGATGGTCCTGACCCTCGCCTCGGTCTTCGCGATCGGTACCTTCACCGAGCGCAAGAAGCACCTCGTCAAGCGGTGGATCGATCAGGCGGTCGGGCGGGTGCGTGGCGGTCTCGCCTTCGCCGGTGGCTGACCGCCTGCCACTACCCACCCCGTTTGCCTCTCTGAACTTCGCGCGCGCGGCAACCTCCCCATGTGCGGCATCGCCGGCATCTTTCACCCGCACGAGCCGGACCGTCCGGTGGACGGCCCGCTGCTGCGGGCGATGACCGACTCCCTCGCCCACCGCGGTCCCGACGATCGTGGCTTTTACGAGGGGCCCGGGGTGGGGCTCGGCCACCGCCGGTTGTCGATCATCGACCTCGCCGGCGGCCACCAGCCCCTGGCGAACGAGGACGGCTCGGTGTGGGTGGTCTTCAACGGCGAGATCTACAACTTCGTGGAGCTGATGCCGGAGTTGGAGCGCCTCGGCCACCGCTTTGCCACCCGCTCGGACACGGAGGTGATCGTCCACGCCTGGGAGGAGTGGGGCGAGGCGTGTGTCGATCGTTTCCGTGGAATGTTCGCCTTCGCCCTCTTTGACCGCCGCCGGCGCATCCTCTTCCTCGCGCGTGACCGGTTGGGGATCAAGCCGCTCTTCTACGCCCACCTCGCGGACGAGACCTTCCTGTTCGGCTCGGAGCTCAAGGCGCTCCTCGTCCATCCGGAGTTGGGGCGGAGGGTGGACCCGCGCGGGATCGAGGACTTCTTCGCCTTTGGCTACGTCCCCGAGCCGCGCACCATCCTCTACTCGGTTGCCAAGCTCGCGCCCGGCCACTGCCTCACCATTACCCCTGACGGCGAGCGCCTCCGCCAGTACTGGGATGTGGCGTTCGAGGACGGCCGCGTGGTGGACGAGAGCGAGGCGGCGCACGAGCTGATCGAGCGGCTCGCCGAGGCGGTGCGCATCCGGATGATCGCCGAGGTCCCCCTCGGCGCCTTCCTCTCCGGCGGCGTCGACTCCTCGGCGGTGGTGGCGCTGATGGCGCGCGCTTCCGACCGGCCGGTGGCGACCTGCTCCATCTCCTTCGGCGACCCGGCCTACGACGAGGCGCCCTACGCCCGCCTGGTCGCCGAGCAGTACCACACCGACCACCACGAGGAGCGGGTGGCGGCGGACGCCTTCGGCCTGGTAGATCGCCTCGCCGCCCTCTACGACGAGCCCTTCGCCGACTCTTCCGCCCTGCCCACCTACGAGGTGTGTCGCATCGCCCGCCAGCGGGTGACCGTGGCCCTGTCGGGCGACGGCGGCGATGAAAATCTCGCGGGCTACCGCCGCTACCGCTGGGATCGCGACGAGAACCGGTTGCGCGGCTTCTTGCCGCAGGCGATTCGCGGCCCGCTGTTTGGCCTCCTCGGACGCCTCTACCCCAAGGCGGATTGGGCGCCAAGGCTGCTACGCGCCAAGGCGACCTTCCAGTCCCTGGCGCGCTCGCCCTTGGAGGGGTACGCCCACTCGGTGGGGATCCTCGCCGACGACCTGCGCGCCCGCCTCTTCACCCCGGGGTTGCGCGCGGCGCTGTCCGGCTACCGGGCGGTGGACGCCTTCCGCCCCTACTTTGACGCCGCCCCCACCACGGATCCGCTGTCGCGCATCCAATACCTCGACCTGAAGAGCTACCTGGTGGGCGACATCCTCACCAAGGTGGACCGCGCCTCCATGGCCCACTCGTTGGAGGTGCGCGTCCCGATCCTCGACCACCAGGTGGTGGAGTGGATCGCCCGCCTACCGTCGTCTCTCAAACTCAAAGGACGGGAGGGGAAGTACCTCTTCAAGCGGGCCCTGGAGCCACTTTTACCGCGCGCGGTCCTCTACCGGCCGAAGCAGGGGTTCGCGGTTCCCATCGAGCGCTGGTTCCGCGACGAGCTGGCGGAACCGGTGCGCGCCACCCTCCTCGGGCCGCGCCTCGCCCAGTGCGGCTACTTCGAGCCGCGCTTCCTCGCCCGAGTGGTGCGCGAGCACCAAGCAGGGCTTCGCAACTTCACCCCGCTGATCTGGTCGCTCTTCATGTTCGACGCCTTCCTGCGGCGGGTCGTGGAGAACGAGACCATCCCGGTCGGTAGCGAGGTGGCGGCGGCGGTGCGCT
>MNYW01000129.1 GCA_001873295.1 Nitrospirae bacterium CG2_30_70_394
GGTCGGATGGGGGAGGAGCGGGTGGCGTTTGACAGGCGCAAGGGGTACCTGCTAATAAAGACACGGTTGGCCGAAATATCTTTTTCCGGAGCGTCGCCTCGCAATGATCCTTTCCAAGGCGTGTGACTACGGCCTGCGGGCGGCGGTGTACGTGGCGGCGCGGGGGGAGGACCGGTTCGTGCCGATCGCCGAGATCGCCGCGGCGCTGGACGTCTCCTTTCACTTCCTTACCAAGACCCTGCAGACCTTGAGCCAGCACAAGATCCTCACCTCGTCGCGCGGCCCCAAGGGGGGGGTGGCCCTGGCGCGACCGGCGGCGGAGATCATCGTCGAGGCGGTGGTCCTGGCGATCGACGGCAACGACCTGTTCGAGCGCTGCGTCCTCGGCCTGGCCTACTGCGGCGACGACGACCCGTGCCCCCTCCACGGCCAGTGGCGGCTGGTGAAACAGGAGATCGCGCGCATTTTTCGGGAGACCTCCCTGAGCACCCTCGCCGAGGAGATGGGCGGTCGCGGCTTGCGGTTGACGGATCATCCCGCCGGCGACTCCCGTCCCGCCGCGGAAGGGATGCGAATCGTAAGGTAGTGACGCCGCAGCCGGCGGTGTCGCCCGACGCAGAACAGGGAGGTGCGGATGCGATGGTGTGGAGGAGGCGCGCGTAGGCAACGAACGGCAGTGGTTACCCCCAGAGGAGGAGAACACTTATGAGAACGACCGTTGGTTCGCTGTTGGTCTTGTTGTTGGGCATGGTGCTCGATCTCCACCCGCGCCCCGCCGCCGCCGCGGAGGAGGGGCTGGTGGCGCGGGGCAAGGCGGTCTATGAGGTGAGCTGTGTGATCTGCCACGGGCCGAAGGGCGATGGTAAGGGGCTCACCGGGGTCATCCACCGGGCCCAGGCGCATGGGGTGGTGATCCAGCTCTACCCGCGCGATTTCACCGCCGGGATGTTCAAGTTCCGCACCACCCCCACCGGCTACCTGCCCACCGACGACGACCTGTTGCACACGATCACCGAGGGGATCCCGCGCTCGGGGATGCCGTCGCATCAGGACGTGGCTCTGGCGGATCGGCAGGCGGTGATCGCCTACATCAAGACCTTCTCCAAGCGCTGGCAGGAGGAGGAGGCTGGAACGCCGGTCAAGATCGGCAAGGTACCCACCTACGTCTCCACCGCCGAGTCGGTGAAGCGCGGCAAGGAGCTGTACAAGAAGGTCGGCTGCTTCCAGTGCCACGGTCTCAGCGGCAAGGGCGACGGTCCCTCCTCGGACACCCTGAAGGATGCCTGGGGCGACAAGATCCTGCCCTTCGACTTCACCTCCGGCACGCTGAAGATGGGGTCGGGGGCGGTGGACATCTACCGGACCTTCGTCACCGGTCTCGACGGCACCCCGATGCCGTCGTACGAGGAATCCCTGGACGAGCAGCAGCGGTGGGACATCGTCTCCTACTGCCTCGACCTCATGCAGCAGTGGAAACCCCAGGTGGTCCAGCAGTGACCTTGCCCCTGTCGATCTGAACCGAAGTCCCAAACACGCAACGTAAGGAGTCCCTCATGTCTAGCGATTGGTTGTCCAAAGGGCTGCGCTCTTGGCGCGCCGTTGTCATCACCGCCGTGACCACGGCGGTCGCGGCGGCGCTGGTGGTGGGCGCGGTCTCCTTCCCCGGCCTGGTGGAGGCAAAAAAGAACGAGCTGCGCACCGAGGTTCCCCCTGGCGAGCTCGACGACTACTACGGCTTTTTCAGTGGTGGCCACTCGGGTGAGGTGCGGGTCTTGGGGCTGCCTTCGATGCGCCTCCTCAAGCGCATCGCGGTGTTCAACGTCGACACCGGCAGCGGCTGGGGGATCACCAATGAGAGCAAGGCGATGATGGGTGGGTTGATCGTCGGCGACACCCACCACGCCCATGCCTCCTACAAGGACGGCACCTACGACGGCAAGTATTTGTTCGTCAACGACAAGGCGAATAACCGCCTCGCCCGCATCCGTCTCGACCTGATGGAGACGGACCGAATCATCAAGATCCCCCACGCCCAGGGGACCCACGGCACCTTCCCCCAGCGCTACCCGCAGACCGACTGGGTGGTGCTGAACAGCGAGTTCCGTACCCCGGTGCGCAACGTCGGCAAGGGGGACATGAAGGATGCGGCCACCTACGGCGGTGTCCACACGATCGTCGACGCGAACAAGATGGAGGTGATCGCGCAGGTGACCGTGCCGTGCAATCTCGACCTCGCGGCCACCGACTACCAGGGCAAGTACTCGTTCGCCACCTCCTACAACGCCGAGGGCGGCGCGACCATCTCCGAGATGCTCGCCAAGGACCGCGACTGGCTGGTGGTCTTCAACTGGGATGCGATCAAGGCGGCCCTGAAGAAGGGCAGCTACACGGTGGTCGACGGGGTGAAGATGCTCGACGGCAAGGAGGGCACCGGCCTCGCCCTCTACATCCCGGTCCCGAAGAACCCGCACGGGGTGAACGTTAGCCCGGATGGGAAGTACGCGATCGCCTCCGGCAAGGTCTCGCCCACTGCCAGTGTCATTGCCATCGACAAGCTGGCGGACGCCTTCGCTGGCAAGATTCAGCCGAAGGACTGCATCGTCGCCGAGCCGGAGATTGGCCTCGGGCCGCTGCACACCACCTACGACGGCCGCGGCAACGCCTACACCTCGCTGTTCATCGACAGCCAGATCGTCAAGTGGAACATCCAAAAGGCGATCGACCTCTACCAGCACCCGAAGGAGGGGGAGACCGCGGTGGTCGACCGCCTCGACATCCACTACCAGGTCGGCCACACCATGGCGTCGATGTCGGAGACCAAGGAGGCGGACGGCAAGTTTCTGGTGTCGTTGAACAAGATCTCCAAGGACCGCTTCCTCAATGTCGGGCCCTTGAAGCCAGAGAACGACCAGCTCGTCGACATCTCCGGCGACAAGATGCGGTTGCTCATGGACGAGCCCTCCTACGTCGAGCCCCACGACTGCATCATCGTCCGCCGCGACATCGTGGAGCCGCACGTCCTCGACCGCGCGGTGATGGATGAGCACCCGCTGGCGGTGCACAAAAACGCGATCGAGCACAACGGCAAGAAGGTCACCGTCCACCTCACCGCCAACGCCCCGATGTACGGGATGCAGGAGGTGGAGGTGAACGAGGGGGACGAGGTGACCTTCATCGTCACCAACCACGACGAGATCCCCGACCTCTCCCACGGTTTCTGCATCTCCGAATACAACGTCAACTTCGCATTGGGCCCCTTCCAGACGAAGTCGGTGACCTTCACCGCCGACAAGCCCGGGGTCTACTGGATCTACTGCACCAACTTCTGCCACGCCCTCCACCTGGAGATGCGCCTGCGCTTCATGGTGAAGGCGAAGGCGTAAGTAGACCCCTGGTGGGGTAGTACGTTTCGGGGGCCGGTCGGTCGGCGGGCCGGCCCCCCCACGTCTTTGGGGGTGAACGACCTCCCCCGACCTGCAAGCTCTCCCCGTGCAAGGCTCTCTAATGCGACGCCTCCTTGTCCTCGTGGTCTTGGCCCTGGGGGTCTTCGCCCAGGCGGCGGAGGCGCAGCTCCTCTTTGGGGAGAAGAAGTACCCGTATGCGCTCGGTGACGTCTTGGCCAACGCCGCCGAGTTCGTGGAGAAGGAGGGGTATTGGGAGGCGTACGCGGCGGGCCACAAGGGTGGCGATCCGCTGGGCTACGTCTTTTTGACCGACAACCTGGTGGAGATTCCGGGCTACTCGGGCCACACCCTGAACACCCTGGTGGGGCTCGATCCCACCGGCAAGCTCACCGGGGTGAAGATCGTCAGCCATGCCGAGCCGATCGTCCTCATCGGCCTGAGCGAGCAGGTGATTCTCGACTTTGTTGCCCAGTACCCGGGCCGCGACATCCGCGACCGGATCATCATCAGCAACACCCCGAAGAGTGGCTACGTGACGGTGGACGGGATCAGCGGCGCCACGGTTACCGCGGTGGCGGAGAATGCCACGATCTTCAAGGCGGCACGCCAGGTGGCCAAGGCGGTGGGGATCGTGAAGCCCTCCGAGGTGCGCGTGCGCCGTCCGTCTTCGGTGTTTGCGCCCCTCGACTGGCCAGCCCTGGTGGCGCGGGCTGCGATTGGCAGGCTCACCCTCCAGCCGGAGGATGTGCATGGCGCGGGCGACGGTCCCGCGCTCGAGCTCTACTACGCCATCCTCGACTCGCCGTCGATTGGCCAGAACCTCCTCGGCGAGGCGTACTACAAGATCGTTCAGGAGCGGTTGGCGCGCGATGGCGGCAGCGCCCTGTTCATCGGGGGGCGCGGCGCCATCTCCTTCAAGGGGGCGGGCTTTGCTCGGGGCGGCGTCTTCGACCGCTTCTCCCTGGAGCAAGGCGGCGACCTCGTCGTCTTCCAGGACGTCGACTACGTCAACCACTTCGACCTCCCGATCGAGGGCGGCGTGGAGTTTCACGAGGGGGGAATCTTCTACACGAAGAACCCCGACTTCGATCCCGCCCAGCCGTTCACCTTTCACCTCACCCTGCCGTACCGGGTGGGAGACAAGAAGGAGTACGCCGCCTTCGTGAGCGACTACGTTCTGCCCGCCGACTTCGTCGAGGAGGAGATCCCGTTCTGGAAGGCGCGCTGGCAGGAGGTGCGGTTGGAGGCCGCCGCCCTCGGCTGCTTGTTGATCGTTGCCGGCCTCCTCTTCACCTTCCGCAACCGGCTACTTCCGTATCGCAAGGTGCTCCACCACGGGGTGGCCGTGGTGGCGGTGGTGTGGATCGGCTTGCTGATGAAGGCGCAGCCCTCGACCACCCAGATCCTCACCCCGGTCAACGCGGCGGTCCACGGCAAGTTCCCCTTCGAGGTCTTCCTCTCCGAGCCGCTGATCTTTCTGTTTTGGATCGCGATCCTCGTCTCCCTGCCTGTGTGGGGTCGTGGCTTCTTCTGCGGCTGGCTCTGCCCGTACGGGGCGCTTTTGGAACTCCTCGCCAGCGCCTGGCACAAGGTGGCGCCGGGTGCTTTGGTGCGACGCATCGACCGCTGGGAGCCAGGGCCGGTGTGGCGGTGGGGCAAGTACGCCACCTTCTTGGTGATCCTCGCGGTGGCCTTCGCCAGCCTGCCGGCGGCGGAGATGCTCGATGAGGTGGAGCCGTTCAAGACCTTCATCCTGCGCCTCGCCCGCCCCGCCCAGTTCGTCGCCTACTTCGCGGTGGTCACCGTCGCCTCGATGGTGGTCTACCGCGCCTTCTGCCGCTTCCTCTGCCCCCTCGGCGGGGCCCTGGCGCTGGCCTCCTTCAAGCCCCTGGATGGGTTGAAGCGGTACGAGCACTGCACCACCTGCAAGATCTGTTTCAAGGGGTGCGAGCCGAAGGCGATCTCCTCCGCCACCGGCCGGATTGACTACCGCGAGTGTCTCCACTGCTGGGACTGCCAGGCCACCGGCGAGGACACCGCGCGCTGCCCGGAGCAGATCACCGCGGCGAAAGAGGGGCGGCCAGTGCGCCTCATGTTCCACGCCCTGATCCTCGGTCTCGCCCTCGCCGCCACGCCCTCGGCGGCGCGCACCTGGCCGGTGGTGCCGGTGGGGCAGACGCTCGCGGAGGCGCTTGCCGCGGCTGCGGACGGCGACACCGTCGAGGTGGCCGCCGGCGTCTACCACGGCAACTTTGTGGTGGCGAGGCGGATCACCCTCCATGGCGAAGTGGGGGCGATCCTCGACGCCGGGGGAAGCGGCCACGTCCTCGCGGTCAACGCCCCGGGGGTGGTGGTGGAGGGGCTCACCCTGCGCGCCAGCGGCCGCGATTTGGAACGGTCCGACGCGGGAATCTGGTTGGCCCAGGCGGCCGCCGACGTGCGCCTCCTGCACAACCGGGTCGAGCAATCGTTGTTCGGGATCTGGGTCCACGGCAGCCCGCGGGCGGTGATGATCTCCAACCAGATCGAAGGGGGGGAGGCGGCGCGGATGGGCGACCGTGGCAATGGCATCCACCTGTGGAACGTGGAAGGCGCGGTGGTCCAGGGCAACACGGTGGTGAAGTGCCGCGATGGGATCTACATGGAGCTGAGCCACCACTGCCGGGTGGAGAACAACACCATCGAGCGCTCCCGCTACGCGATCCACACCATGTGGTGCGACGGCAGCGTCTACAAACAGAACCGGGCAAGCGACAACTTCGTGGGGCTCGCCCTGATGTTCTCGAAGGGCATCGAGGCGCGTGGCAACACCCTCTACAACAACCGCACCCACGGCATCCTGCTCATCCAAGACACGCGCAGCCAGATCACCGACAACCGCCTGATCTCCAACACCAAGGGGCTGTTCGTCTACAACTCGCTGTACAACACGATCGGCAACAACTTGATCGCCAAGAACTACCTCGGGATGCACTACTGGGGCGGCTCGGAGGACAACGAGCTCCACGACAACACCTTCGTCGACAACGAGATTCAGGTGAAGTTTGTCGCCACCCGCGACCAGCGGTGGGACTCCAACTACTGGAGCGACTACCTCGGCTGGGACGTGAATCGTGACGGCCGCGGCGATACCCCGTACCTGTCGAACACCATGGTGGACACCCTGTTGTGGCAGTACCCGGCGGCGAAGCTGTTGCTCACCAGCCCCGCCTTTCAGCTCCTCGCGGCGGCGGAGCGCGCCTTCCCGGTGATCGCGGTGCCCAAAGGGCAGGACGCGACGCCTTGGATGGCGCCGCCCATCGCCGACTGGCAGGCGGTTTTGGCGCACTACCCGGCGGTGACCCAGCGCTACTACGGCCAGCTCTCCAAGCTGCCGCACATCCCGGGAGGGGAGTAGGGAGGGACGGCCCTATCGCGATCGATGGGGAGTGGGGGATGAGGGGAATGACCGCGGGGCCGACGACGATCTTGCTGGATGCCACCTACGAAACGAATCGCTCGGCCGCGGGCGCCCCCATCCACCCCCCCCAACCCCTGATCCTGGTCGAGAACGTGCAACCTTCCCTTTTCTCCCTACCCCCACCGCCCATGCGGAGTGCCACATGATTCGTCTCGAGGCGGTGACCAAGCGGTACGGCGAGCAGGTCGCCCTCCACGCCATCGATCTGGAGGTCCACCGGGGCGAGTGGCTTGGCCTCTTCGGCCACAACGGTTCGGGCAAGTCGACCCTCCTGCGCCTGCTCCTCGGCCTCACCCGGCCGACGACCGGGAGCCTGCTCATCGACGGGGAGGTGGGGAGTGCGGCCGGCTGGCGCCGCCTGCGCGCACACGTCGGCTTTATGCCCGAGCGCATCGACTTCTACGACCATCTCACCGGCCGCGAGATCCTCGCCTACTTCGGCCGCCTGCGCGGGGTGGGCGCGGAGCGGGTGGCGGAGGTTCTCGGGCAAGTGGGGCTCGCGGCGGCCGCGGATCGGCGGCTGGCGGGGTACTCCAAGGGGATGCGCCAGCGCCTCAACCTCGGCCAGGCGCTGCTCGGCGACCCGGAGATCGTGATCGCCGACGAGCCGGTGGAGGGGCTCGATCCCCAGGGGGTGCACGCCTTCTTCGACCTCCTGCACGCCGGGCGGGTGGAGACGGTGGTGATGTCGTCGCATCGGCTTGCCGAGTGCTGCCATCGGGTGGACCGCATCTGCGTCCTCAACGAGGGGGAGGTGCGTGCGCTGGGGTCGGCGGAGGAGCTTAGCCGTGACCTCCGCCCGCCGGTCCACGTCCACGTCTACCCGACCGCGGCCGCCAACGGCTCCCTCCAGATTGCACTCACCGAGCTCGGCGCCAGTGCCGTGGTGAGGCACCAGGGGGCGTGGGTGGCGGAGGTGGCGCAGGCGCAAAAGCTCGCCTTCCTTGCCGGTCTGAGCCGGTGCGAGGCCCAGATCCGGCAGCTCCACGTGGAGGAGCCGAACCTTGAGGAGCTCTACTTTGAACACGAGTGAGGTGGTGGTCGCCATCGCCCGCAAGGAGGTCACCGACCGCCTGCGCAATCGGTGGGTGTGGACGGTCTCCGCCCTGCTCTTCCTGTGCACCGTGGTGATCGCCCTCTTCGGCGCAGCGCCGGTGGGGGTGGTGGGCGGCAAGGGGGCGGGCGCGGTGATGGCGAGCCTGATGAACCTGGTGGCCTACCTGGTGCCGCTGATCGCCCTCATCCTCGGCTGCGGGGCGATCATCGACGAGAAGCAGCGCGGCACCCTTGACCTCATCCTCGTCTATCCCCTGTCGCCGCGCGCCTACTTCGCCGGAACCTTCCTCGGCTTCGCCCTCGCCCTTGCCCTCGCGGTGGTGGTGGGTCTGGTCCTCTCCGGCCTCTTCCTCGTCCTCTGGGTGGGGGTTCCGGCGATCGAGTACCTCATCCTCACTCTCCTCGCCTTGGCTCTCGGCGCTGCCTTCCTCGCCCTGTCGTTTCTCGTCTCCCTCCTGTCCCGCGAGCGTGGCCGGGCGATCGCCTCGTCGGTGTTTTTGTGGATCTTCGCGGTCTTCGTCTTCGACCTGATCCTGGTCGGCATCCTGGTGGCCTCCGGCGGCAAGCTCCCCGCGACCCTGTTCGGTGCCTTGCTCCTTGCTAACCCAAGTGATTGCTTCCGGCTGCTCTGCTTCCAGTGGCTCCCCAGCGCCGCCGCCCCCCTCGGGCTGGCCGCAGTCGCCCCGGCTGGCCTGCCGGCGTGGCTGCTGTTGGCGATCCTCACCCTCTGGGTGGCGGTCCCGGCGGCGGCGAGCTACGCCCTCTTTCAGTACCGCGTCGATCGTGACGCGCTGGTGTGATCCACCCTTTGAGGAGAACCGAATGATGCGCAACACGTTCGTACTGGTAGCCGCGGTGCTGGTGGTGGCGGGCCACGCCGCGGCGGGAGAGCTTCGTGGCCGGATCACCACGCCAAGCGGCTCCACGGCGGTGGTGTGGGTGGAGGGGGTGCAGGGTGCGGTGGGCGCGCAGGACACCCCCCTGATCCACGCCCGTGGCGGCAAGTTTGTGCCGCCCGTGGCGATCGGCTTCGTGGGCCGGGAGTTCGTCTTCGGCAACGAGGACTCGCGGATGCACAACATCCACCTCAACCTCCGTCTCGCCCGCCACCAGGAGGTCTCGGACCGTGCCCTGCTCTACGGTGCCACCCTCTACAACATCGCCCTGCCGGCGGGGAGCGCGGCGGTGCGCCGGCCGATCAAGCCGTACTTCCGTTACCGCGACGAGACCGGCTTCATCGAGGTGACCTGCGACCCGCATCCGGAGGAGCGGGCCTTCATCCTCGTCTTCGACCACCCCTTTGCCGCGCTCACCGCGGCGGACGGCACCTTCACCATCCCCAACGTCCCGGCCGGGAGCCACCCGCTGCGCTACTGGCAGGGGTCGAAGGTGGCCGACGGCGGGACGGTGGAGGTGCGCGACGCGGGGGTGACCGAGGTGGTCGTTGGCAACCCGTGATCTCGCCGCCGGGCGGCGGATACCGATCGTGGTCGCCGGGGTCGCGATGGTGGCCGGGTGGTTGGCGTGGGCCGCCCCCGCCCGCGGGGCAACGATCCCCGCCTTTGTGCTGCCCAATTGGGACGGCCGGGTGGTGAGCAGCGACGCCCTCCGCGGTAGCACCGCGATCCTCGTCTTCACCTACGCGAAGTGCGTGGTCGGCTGCCCAACGGTCACCTTCCAGCTTAAGGGGCTCGACGAGGAGCTCGGCCATCCGCCCGACCTGCGCTTTGTCCTCCTCTCGGTCAACCCCACCGCGGACACGCCGGCGGAGGTCCTCGGCCACTTCCGCACCTGCGCCATCGATCCCGAGCGCGACCCGCGCTGGCTCTTCCTCGGCGGGACCGAGGCGCAGGTCGCGCCGGTCCTGGCGGCATACGGCATCCAGGTGAAGCGCACGCCGACGCCTTTGGGGG
>MNYW01000088.1 GCA_001873295.1 Nitrospirae bacterium CG2_30_70_394
CGGGTTGCCCGGGAAGCGGTTGGCATTGGAGTCGTCGCAATCGCCCTGGTTTTCGGTGAAGCCGTCGCCGTCGTCATCGACATCGTTGGGGTCCGGCGCGGCCACGGTGAGGGTCACGAGCCGCTGTTCGACGGCGTCGATGCTAAGCGGGCTGTTGTCACTGACCGTCAGCCGGACAAAGCGAGTCCCCGTCTCTCCCGCCAGCGGGGTGAGGGTGAAGCCATTCGCCGTGCTCACCTCGACTCCGTCCACGGTCCACACGAAGGTGAGCGGATCGCTGTCGGGATCGGTGGCGGTGGCGCTGAAAGCGAGCGGGGTCGCAGCGCTGGCGGTGGGCGCAACATCGGCCGGGACGAACGAGGTGATCGCCGGCGGCCCATTGACGCTCGCGACCGTCACCGCCGCGTAGTCGACATCGGTGTTGCCCGCCGGGTCGGTCACCCGCAGGCCGATCATCCCGTGGAACTCGCCGTTGAAGGTCGTACTGGGGGCGACCCCTGCCGCGTCGTCGAACTGGCCGTCGAGGTCGAGGTCCCAGGCGTAGGTGAGGGCATCGTTCTGCGGATCGGAGGAGCCTGCGCCGGTGAGGGCGATCGGACTGCCCTCACTGCCGGCGTAGGGTCCGCCGGCATCCGCAATCGGATGGACGAGGATGACAAAGGGCGCGCGGTCGTTGATCACCGCCTGCGCCTGGGTCGCGAGGTCCTGCACCGCCGGGAGGGCGGCGTCGATGGCGGCGAGGGTGTCGTCGATCAGCCCGCCACGGGTGGCCGTGCCCGCCGGAGGGATGAAGACGTTGAGGCGGGCAAAGAGGGTGGCGATGTCCGCATCCTGGAATCCCGCCGCCCGCAGGCTCTGCTCCTCCGCCGGGGTGAGGCCGGTCGCGAGGAGTCGATCGCGCACCGCGCTGATCTCCGCGCCGTCATAGACGACGTCGGCCAGACCCGCGGCAGCGAGGCCGGACTTGTAGTCCACCAACCCCTGACGGGTATCGCCGAGGAGCCCCACGAGGAGGTCGGCGTATCCCTTCAGGGTGCGCGCCTGGAGGACGGTGAAGGTGTCATCCGCGGCCCCCTCGGCCCCTTGCAGCTTTTCGAGGCTGCTGCGCAGGGCCGCCACCACCGCTGCCTCCTCCGCCATCGAGTTGGCCAGGGCGATCTGGGTCAGGTGGACCGGATCGCCGGAGAGGGCGGTAAATGGATAGCTGCCCGGAATCGCGGGAAAGAGGGCGGCCTGGGTCGCCAGCTCCCCGTTCAGGGCCGCCATGTCGATGGCGGCGAAAATGGTAAAGGCAGGATCCGGAGGATCGTCCGCGAGGTCCTGATAGTGGCGCGCCTGGGGCGCCGCGAGCCCCTCGATAACCTTGCCGCCGATGTTGATCACGCCGTCGTTGTAGTCGGTGGGAATACCGGTGACCGCCCCGAAGATGCTGACCCCCACGCTCACCCAGTCGCCACTCGACGCCGCCCAGGCGATGGAGATCGCGGTCGAGGCGTCGGAGAGGTGCGCCCCCCAAGCCGCGGTCGCCTTCCACTTGGTGGCGGCGGTCTGCGCGCCCGCCTTGATGGCGGCGACGTCGATGGTGACCCCCACCGGGGCGCCTACTTGAATCCGATCACCGAGGACATCGGGAGCGTCAAAGACGCCGTTTTGGTTCTCGTCCAAGACCAGGTCGTAGAGGCCCGGGGTGAGGGGCGGGAGCCAGACCGGCTCGTCAAAGAAGCCGCCGCCGATAGTGGTACCCACCACGGTGTTGCAGCCACCAGCGGTGACATCGCTGATCGCCCCGCCCCCAACCACCGACCCGGCCGCCACCACACAGGCGTCACCCTCCGGGAAGACGACCACGAAGCCCGGCGGTTTGGTGTCCACATCCCCGGAGACGCAGACGATCTCGTCGGCGCCAAAAAACGTCTTGAGCCCAAAGGCGCAGTCCGAGCCGAAGATCGAGTTGGCCGTGGCCGGGGCGGTGATTAGCGCGATCGCAACGACCGCCGCGCTGGCGGCAAGGCGGATAAGCCGAGAGTGGAACGGGATGGCGGGGCGGGTGCGGTTTATCGTTCTCCTCCGTAAGGAATGGTCGGACTGACTGGCGACGGCCTGGGCATGGGGTTTCCCTTTCCAACGTGCCACCCGAGTCGAGTGCCGCGCTCCCTCGGGGTGAAGCTGTTCCGAAACAAGTGGGGCCGCCACTCCCGGCGGGAGGTGGCGGCCCCAAAACCTAGTTACCGCGCTGGGGCGTGGCACCCCATGGCGGCTCCCTTACGACGCGCGCCGCCGCGCCCCCGCGACCGCGGCCAAGGCGAGGCCAAGGCCGTAGAGGACGACGGTGGCGGGCTCGGGAATCGCGGGGCCGCCGCCGCCCTGCTTGTGAAGGTTGCTGGCCAGATAGAGGGTGTACTGGCTATCCGGGTCGGTCTGCGAAAGGACCAGGCCACCCGAGGTCGGCGCCACGTTGGAGATCAGGAAGTTGATAATCCCGGTCTCGCCCGCGGCGAGGGTGAAGTCCCACGCCATGGCGAGGGAGACGTCGTCGGGGAAGGCGGTGTTGCCGTAGACGCTGGTGCCGATCCCGTTGTCCAGGGCGCCTACCTGGAGGTTCTCAAAGATGTCGCCATTGACGAAGCTGGGCTCGTCGATCTCCCAGCTCTGCCCGGCGGCCGCGACGCCATCGTTCGCCCCCGTTTCGTTGAAGAAGGTGTTCACGAGCTCGTCGATCTCGTGGTCGAAGAAGGCGCCCACGTAGTGGCTGCCCGCACCGGTCACGGTGATCTTCAGATCGCCCATGCCGGTGGAGGTGTTGAATGCCCCGGTGTTCACCCCGGCCGGCGTGGGATCACCGGCGGGCGGCTCGGCAAAGATGCCATCGACGTTCACCGCCCAGTCGAAGAGGTCGACGGTGGCCGCCTGGGCGGTGAGAGGCAGGGCCGCCCCTAGCAGAAGGGTCATCAAGGTACGCATGGTCATTCTCCTTTTAGGAAGGTAGGGAGTGAGCGACCCCCTCCATGGATGGCTCGGGGTTCTAGTTGGCTCCTCGAGGGTCTTCTCTTCCTCCGTGATCGGCTACCGCCGCCGGGCACGCACAACGGGCGGCGTGGCGGTCACCTCGTTCGACTGGCAGAGCTCGGCGCCATTGGCGGCGGCGGGCCGGACCACGTAGTAGTAGGCGGTACCGTTGACGACCGTGGCGTCGAGGTAGGTCGAGTAGCGCGAGGTGGTGGCGGCGAGGAAGGTGTAGGGGCCGCCAGCAACCGTGGACCGGTAGACGTTGTAGTGGGACGCGCCCGTGTCGGTCCAGACAAGCGACACCCTGCCGCTCCTCGCCCGCGCCCGCAGATCATCGATGCAGGCGGCGCACGCCGGGTCACTGGCGTCCCGGACGGTGACCTGGGCGGAGTTCGTGTCGGAGAGATCACCCATGCCACTGCTTGGGAAGGAGGTCGCGGTGGTGTCGGTAACCTTGAGCTGAACCAGGTAGTTGCCCACGCCCGCGGCGGTGAAGAAGGCAGTCACATCGGGCTGCGCCCCGGCCGCGTCGTCGAAGGCGCCGTCGCCATCGAGATCCCACAGGTAGCTGGCGATCATG